>NZ_JAMYSB010000011.1:0-227244 GCF_040321695.1 Mesorhizobium sp. M0292 | reverse complement strand
AAGGCTTCGGAGGGCATCCTCTCCGCCATCCTGCTTCGCGCTGAGGGTTGGGCTTGTCCTGCGAAGCTCGAAGAGCGAAGCAGGACTGCCAATCGAATTTGCAAGGGATTCTCTGGGCTTACGCTGTGCGGCACGTAGCACACCACACGGTCCGGCCCTCCTACGCCAAGGCTTCGGAGGGCATCCTCTCCGCCATCCTGCTTCGCGCTGAGGGTTGGGCTTGTCCTGCGAAGCTCGAAGAGCGAAGCAGGATGGCGGAGAGGATGGGATTCGAACCCACGAGAAGCTTTTGACCTCTACTCCCTTAGCAGGGGAGCGCCTTCGACCACTCGGCCACCTCTCCGTTGCGCCGCTGGATAGAGAAAAGCGCCGGCACAATCAACAAGCCGGCGCGATAATCGTTGAAAAATCCGCATTCGGCCGCAGCGGCGCCTTTTGCATGCGGCGATTCTACGGCAGTTCCCTGGCTGGCGAGTCAGCGACATGGCCGCAATTCTGGCCGGCCATCGCCGGATTCGGCCGCATTGCGCGGCGCTGGATAAGGCTTGCGGGCCCTTCGATGGTTAATGAGAGCTTTCTGACTGAGGCCAAATCGTGTCATTTGTGCAACAACGCATGGGGATAGCGCCCGCATAGCCCTTTCGCCGGTACGATCGTGGTTGAACGCCGCCGCCTCATGGGTAATGTCGATTTCGAAGGAGCGGCGCGGTGCGCATCTTTTTCGGTAGTGGGGATGGGGCAGGGAACGCTGTCCTTCAGCAAAGAATACCCAGACCCGTTTTTTAACTTTTGACTGGAGGTCAGAAAATGAACATTAAGAGCCTTCTCCTCGGCTCCGCTGCGGCCCTGATCGCAGTTTCCGGTGCGCGCGCCGCCGACGCCGTCGTCGTCGCCGAGCCGGAACCGGCTGAATACGTCAAGATTTGCGACGTTTACGGCTCGGGCTACTTCTACATTCCCGGCACCGAAACCTGCCTGCGCATCGGCGGCTATGTCCGCTACGATATCGGCGCCGGCGACGTCGGCGCATTCACGGGTGCGGAGTCGCTCGACCACGAAGATGGTGACGCGCAGGACACCTGGTACAAGAATGCCCGCGCCACCTTCAAGACCTGGACCGGCCAGGAAACCGAACTCGGCACCTTGAAGACCTACACCGAGACCCGCTTCAACTTCGGCAACAACAATCGGTACGCCACCAACATCGCTGATGATCCGGCCACACCCCTCGTCGATGAAACCGCTTTCGATAGCAATCCGGCCGGCATGAAGAGCGTTTCGCTGAACTTCGCCTGGATCCAGCTCGGTGGCTTGCGCGTTGGTAAGGACGAATCGGCCTTCAATACGTTCATCGGCTATGCCGGCAACGTCATCCAGGATACGCTGGTCCCCTACGGCGGCTTCGACACCAACGTCATCCAGTACTATTTCGATGCGGGCAACGGCTTCTCCGCCGTCCTCTCGCTCGAAGAAGGCGCTGGCGTCGTCGGCACCATCGACAGCTATGTTCCGCATGTCGTCGGCGGTCTGAAGTATACGCAGGGCTGGGGCGCCATCACCGGCGTCATTGCTTACGACAGCAACTATGAAGAAGTAGCCGGCAAGGTGCGTTTGGACGTCACCCCGATGCAGAACCTGTCGCTGTTCATCATTGGCGGCTACGGCACCGACGACAATCTGTCGGATCCGACCTGGGCAATCCCGGCCGGCGGCCGCGGCTTCTACAAGCAGTGGGGCGGCAACTGGGCAGTCTGGGGTGGTGGCACCTACACCATCAACGAGAAGACCTCGTTCAACGTCCAGCTTTCGTATGACGAGGACAAGAACTTCGGCGCCGCGGCGAACATCGCCTATGACGTCGTCCCCGGCTTCACGGTCACGGCCGAAGTCGACTACATCAACGTTGGCGACTCCGATTGGACCGATGCCCGTGATGACGACGCCATTGGCGGCATGCTCCGCTTCCAGCGCTCGTTCTAAGGGCTAGCTTTAAACAGGTGAATACCAGCCCGGGCGATTCAACGCCCGGGCTGTTTTGTTTCGTGACTGGGTCAAGACAAGCAGAAGGAACAGGGGGAATCGGCAGCTGAACAGTCCGTAGGGTGAGTTCGTGGGATCCGCTGATGGTGGATGAATTCACAACTGCGTGATTAAATCTCTTGAAAGGACGCTTCCAAGCGGGTAGGTCTGACTCTATCCACTCGGGGGTGTGGCAATTTATGACCATCGAAGCGATACAAGAGGGCGACCCCTCCGAACATTTCTCAATGTTCTCTTCTCAAAATGCGAAGATAAAATACAGCTACAACAAGATCAGAGAAGTAAAGTCGCACCGGGTCGGAGAGCTTTTTTCAGCGTACCGAGACATACTCTGGGATGATGGGCGACATAAGTACAATGTCAGCTCCTTCATCGGCGAAATAGACGAGATTCTCCTCGGAGAACGGTTCAGCGCCTTCGACCAGAGCACCCTTGACAACCTTATCGGCACCTTGCGCCAGCGCGGCAACAGCAACGCAACCATCAATCGAAAGATGGCTGCCCTCAGCAAACTGCTGCGCAAGGCTTACAAGATGGGGGATATCCACAGCCTGCCCGAGTTCCGCCGCCAGAAGGAGCGGGCGGGACGGATACGTTTCCTCGAAAGGGACGAAGAAGCAAGGCTGTTCGCCGCCATCAGGACCCGCAGCGAGGATGCCTACCGTCTTTCATGCTTTCTCGTGGACACCGGATGCCGTCTCGGCGAGGCGCTCGGACTGATCTGGAACGACATCCAGGAACACCGCGTCTCGTTCTGGATCACCAAATCCGGCCGCAGCCGCACCATCCCGATGACCGAGCGGGTCAAAGAGGTGATCAAACTGCCGCCCTCAGAGGGCCGCCGGCCCAAAGGTCCGTTCACCAAACTCAGCCAGGCGCAGTTTCGCGCCATCTGGAACGATGCCAAGGCCGAGGTCGGCCTCGGCGCCGACGACCAGGTGGTGCCGCACATCTTGCGTCACACCTGCGCCTCACGTCTGGTCCAGGGCGGCATCGACATCCGGCGCGTGCAGATGTGGCTCGGCCACCAGACGCTTTCGATGACCATGCGCTATGCGCATCTGGCCACCAACGATCTCGACGGCTGCGTCGTCGTGCTGGAAACGCCCCGCGGCGAAGGGCTGTCCGGTGATGGAAAAAACTCCGCCTTCGCATCGCCGCTGACCACGGCCTCAGTGCCAACGCCTGCCCAAAAGAGCAAAACGGCAGCGGCGAAGGCACCCAAGACGCCCCGGAAAAACTCGAAAGCCAAATAGTTACCCAAGGCTTTCATATACTGCCATGGCAACCCCAGGATCATATTTGATCTTGGGGTTTACTTTTCCTGGGCCGTATTTAGTACTCCATCCAGGAAGGCCGCGATAGCGCCCGGCAGGTTGCCTGTCTCCAGGAAGGGGGCATGGCCTTGGCCCTCGACGGTGGTCGCTTCCATGCCGGGATGACGCTTTTGCATCTCGTCGAGTGTGTCGGCCGACAAGAGTTTCGAGTTGGCGCCGCGAATGG
Source organism: Mesorhizobium sp. M0292 (assembly GCF_040321695.1). Lineage (NCBI taxonomy): Bacteria > Pseudomonadati > Pseudomonadota > Alphaproteobacteria > Hyphomicrobiales > Phyllobacteriaceae > Mesorhizobium > Mesorhizobium sp. M0292. The sequence goes on along the minus strand of NZ_JAMYSB010000011.1, from coordinate 223,701 downwards.
CAAGCAAAGGTATCGCCGCCAGCGCCTCGAACTGTGGCCACAGATCCGGCAACGGCTTGCTGAGGTCGAGGCCCGCCACCGTCTCGACCAGTTGGGGGTCGAAATCCGGCAACAGGAGGCCTTCGTCCGTCTCGCGGTAGACGGCCGACACCATCCGCTCCCAATCCGCCGCGGTCAGAGCGGGAAAATCCGCGTCGTGCGCGACGCGTTGCGCATCGATCGCCTCATGGCGGCTCTTCGGTTCCGGTGCCGGGTCGAGATAGGTTTGGATATGGGCCAGCCCCGCGGCCTCGATCACGGGTCCGATGTCGTTCAGCACTATGGCTTTCAGTATGGCTGGCCGCAGCGCGCCGAGCACGTGGATGATCAGTCCGCCACGCGATGTGCCGATGAAGGCCGCTTCCTCGACGTCCAGGGCAGCCAGCCCGGCGAGGACATCGCCGGCCTCGATGCCGATAGTGTAGTGGCCGATATCAGGGTCGTAAGCGGACTGGCCGCGGCCACGGTAGTCGAAGGCGATGACCTTGCGCGGATTGTCGGCCCGCTGTGACAAATAAAGCGCCAACTCATGAAAGTCGCGCGCGTTGCGGGTCAGGCCGGGCAGGCAGACCACCGGCCAGTTTCCCGAGTTTGTCTCACCGTAGATGCGAGCGTGAAGTCTGAGGCCGTCCGGCGCTGTGTAGAAGAAATCGGAAAAGCCGTCGGTGCTCGACATATTGAAAGGACTCCCTGGCCGGATTGTCTCCGTCTGCTACAGGCGAGGGTGGGAGCGGTCAAATCGAGGGTTGTCGGCAAGCTGACACTCTTGGAAATGTCGGAGGGACAGCGCCCCCCTCTGTCCTGCCGGACATCTCCCCCACGAGGGGGGAGATTGGCGGTTCAGGCGCTACGCCCTTCCTTCGACGTTGGAGATTGGCGAAATCGGCAACGACAGCTGATCTCCCCACTCGTGGGGGAGATGGCCGGCAGGCCAGAGGGGGGCGCGAAGGATCGCCAACGTCTGCCCATGGCGACAGCTCTGCCGCCTCAACCCCGCCCGTTCACCAAATCCCCAACGATGTCGTACTTCCCCGAAATACGCATCTTGTAGACCTCGTAATTCTCCATCACGCGCTGCACGTAACTTCTTGTTTCGGTGTAGGGAATCCGCTCGATCCAGTCGACGACGGCGTCGATGCCCTTGCCGCGCGGGTCGCCGTACTTGGCTACCCATTGGCTGGCGCGGTTGGGGCCGGCATTGTAGCCGGCGAAGGTCAGCACATAGGAGCCGCCGAAGCGGTCGAGCTGCTCGCCGAGGAAGGCAGCCCCCAACGTCGCATTGTAGCCGGCATCGCTGGTCAGCCGATCCTGGGAAAAGCTCAGTCCTGCCTTCTTCGCCAATTGCTTGGCGGTGCCCGGCATCAGCTGCAGCAGGCCGCGCGCGCCGGCGCTGGAGACGGCGCCGACATTGAATTCGCTTTCCTGGCGAGCGATCGCATAGGCCAGCGCCTTGCCGGAGCCGGAAATGTCGGCGGTGTCGGGAATGACGCCCAGCGGATGCGACAGCGCGCCGACGTCGATGCCGCGCGCGCCGGCGATCTTGCCGATCTTCAGCGCCATGAAATGATTGCCCTGCTTTTCCGCCAGCACCGCAAGCAGCGCCAGCTCGCCGGGACTGGTCAACTGCCCGGCGAGATCGCGGTAGAGCGTCTCGGCATAGCGGTCGTAGCCCGCCTCCTGCAGCCGCTTGATGGCGCTGACCGCTTCGCGGCCGTCAAAGCTTTGGCGGTCGGCAGTGCTTGGCTCGGGATAGGCGATGTTCAGCGTGCGCAAGCCAACCCGTTCCGCCGCCAACTGCCCGTAGAAAGTGGTGCCATAGGCTGCCGCCTTGGTGAAATAATCCTTCGCATTGCCGGGACCGCCGACTTCCGCCGCGCGGCCAAGCCAGTAATAGGCGCGTGACAGCGACATCGGTCCCTGCGCGAGATCGGCGATGCGGGCAAAATGGGTCGAGGCCGTCGCAGGATCGTTGAGGCCTCGCAGCGCATACCAGCCGGCGTGGAATTCAGCCTCGGCGGCGCTGGCGGGACTTTCGGCGGCGTGCGCGGCAACGATCTTGTAGGCGGTCTTCCAGTCGCCCTGGTCGACCAGTGCGCGCGACAGCACGCGGCGCTCGACCCACCAGGTATCGGGATCGACCAGCGCGTCGCGGTTCGTTGGCGCTTTCATCATCACCGCGGCGGCGTCTGCAAACTTCCGCTGCTTGCGCAGATATTCGGCTTGCGCGAAGAAATAGCCGGCCGACTGCTGCGCGGCAGGCACTGCTTTCAACAGCTTGGTCGCGTTCTTGTCGCCACGCGAGGCGGCGGCCCAGGCATCGGCCAGCGGTTGCGCGCCGGCAAGGGTTGCGACCCGCAGCGCCGAATTCTCCCGGTCGGCATAAAACATCCGCTCCATGCGGAAACGATGGTCGGCAGCCGGAATGATGGCGCCAAACTCCTTGATGACGGCCGCCTCGTCCCTCGCTTCCAGCTTCTCGGTGCGCCAGAATGGCGACAGCACGGAAAGCGCCGCCTTGGTGTTGCCAAGAGCTCTATAGGAGCGGGCAAGGATGACCACGCCTTGAAAGGTCAGCGGCTGGCTGCCGTCAAAGGCTTTCACCACGGTCTGCGGCGACGGGCTTTCGCGGTAGAGCGCGCGCTCGCTGTTCTTGCGCAAGGCCATGGTGCCCGGCCAGTTCGGCAGCATCTTTGCGGTATCGGCAATCTCGCTGCTCGGCACACGGTCGCCGCCATAGAGCGCGATTGCCCAGGCCAGGATATGGCGGTCCAGCGAATTGGCCGGCAATGTTTCGCGCACGGCTCGCGCCGCGGCGATATCGCCGGTCGCCAATGCGTCGAGACCGCTTTTCAGCACGACGATACTGGGGGAGGGCGCATCGGTCTGCGCTCTGTCTTGCATGTCGGGCATCGGGATCGATGAGGTCGTCTGCTCGTCGACGCTCTCGTTTGCCGCCGTCCCCACTATCAGCAGGGCAACGGCGCCAAGCAATATGAAGCGGAGTGGCCGACCGGCCGGCATGATCCTGATCTTTCCCTGTTGCGGCACTTTAGATGGCAAGCCCAGGTGCCCGAGAGCCTAGACTTAGGTCGTGAAGAGCCCGTAAACAAAGGGTTATCCAGGCCGTTCGAATTGCGCTTGCTGGCACCATCGGCATGCTTGCCGCGCAACAGTGTCGAGACTATGGTGCGCGGCTTCGCTTTCGGCTAGAAGGCGCCCGATGCAGTCGCCCAAAAGCGGGAACCGGTTTTGGGACGACGACATGCATAAACAAACAAGTCCCAAGGAGTTGGACGACATGCTGAGAGGCTCGCTTACTGCGCTCGTGACGCCGTTCGAAAAGAGCGGACGTTTCGACGAGAAAGCCTTTCGCGCTTTCGTCGAATGGCAACTTGGCGAGGGCACGACGGGCCTCGTCCCGGTCGGCACCACCGGTGAGTCGCCGACGCTGTCGCATGACGAGCATCGCCATGTCGTCAAGGTCTGCATCGATGTGGCCAAGGGCCGCGCTCCGGTCGTCGCCGGCGCCGGCTCCAACAACACCGCGGAAGCGGTCGGTCTGGTGCAATATGCCGAGCAGGCGGGCGCCGATGCCGCTCTGGTCGTCACGCCTTATTACAACAAGCCAACACAGCGCGGCTTGTACGAGCATTTCGCCGCTGTCGCCAGGGCGACCAAGCTGCCGATCATCATCTACAACATCCCGCCGCGCTCGGTGATCGACATGATGCCGGAGACGATGGGCAGGCTGGCGCACGACTTCCAGAACATCGTCGGCGTCAAGGATGCCACCGGCAAGGTCGAGCGCGTGTCCGAACAGCGCGCCACCTGCGGCAAGGATTTCATCCAGCTTTCAGGTGAGGATGCCTCTGCCCTCGGCTTCAACGCTCATGGCGGTGTCGGCTGCATCTCGGTGACGTCGAATGTCGCGCCGCGGCTGTGCGCCGAATTCCAGGAAGCCACACTGTCCGGTGACAGCGCCAAGGCGCTGGAATTGCAGGACCGTCTGCTGCCGCTGCACAAGGCGATCTTCCTCGAGCCCGGCCTGTGCGGCGTCAAATACGCGCTGTCGAAAATTGGCAAGGTCGAGAACGTGGTGCGCTCGCCGCTGGTGACCATCGAGGCGTCGACCGCCGAGAAGATCGACGCGGCGATGAAACACGCCGGCTTGATAAATTAAGGATGAGGCGCCACCTCTCCGCATCATGAACCAGGTCAGAAAAGCCGATCCCAACAACAAGACCGTTGCGGAAAACCGCAAGGCGCGGTTTTCCTATGAGGTGCTCGACACGGTCGAGGCCGGCCTTGTGCTGACCGGCACCGAGGTCAAGTCGTTGCGCCAGGGTCAGGCCAACATCCAGGACAGCTACGCCTCGGTCGAGGGCGGCGAGATCTGGCTGATCAACTCCTATCTGCCGGAATATCTGCAGGCCAACCGCTTCAACCACGAGCCCAGGCGGCGCCGCAAGCTGCTGCTCAACAAGCGCGAGATGGCAAAACTGGCGCAGAGCATCGACCGCGAAGGCATGACGCTGGTGCCGCTGAAAATCTACTTCAACGACCAGGGCCGTGCCAAGCTGCTGCTCGCCGTCGGCCGCGGCAAGAAACTGCACGACAAGCGCGAGAGCGAAAAGCAGCGCGACTGGTCGCGCGAAAAGGGCCGGCTCATGAAGGAACGCGGCTAGAATCTCAGGCAGCCCCAGAAAAGCCAGACATCGGCTTTCAAGTTTCGAACAGCTGCAACAGCAAAACACGACGGGGGAAGGCTTGAAGAACCGGATCATCCTCTGGGGTGCGGCCAGTCTGGTCTTCGCCGGCATCGTCGCCGCAGGTGGCATCTTCTATTTCCGGACGTTCTCGCCGGATCGTGACAGCTATCCGGTCAGGGGTATCGACGTTTCCCATCATCAGGGTGAGATCGACTGGCGGCGCGTTGCCGCCGACGATGTCGCCTTCGCGGTCATCAAGGCGACCGAGGGCGGCGACCATGTCGACGATGCCTTCGCCAAGAATCTGCGCGAGGCGCGCGCGGCCGGCCTCGCCGTCGGCGCCTATCACTTCTTCACCTTCTGCCGGCCGGGCGCCGACCAGGCGAAAAATTTCATCGCGGTGGTGCCGCACGACCAGCCGCTGCTGCCGCCGGTCGTCGACATCGAATTCGGCGGCAACTGCCCGCAACGCCCGTCGCCGGAGCAGCTGAGCGCGGAACTCCAGGCCTTCCTCGGACCGGTTGAAGCTGCGTTCGGCAAGCCGGCGATCATCTACCTGACCGACGAGGCTGAGGACGCCTATGCCGGACAGATGGCTGTGCGGCAGCGCTGGCTGCGCTCGCTGGCGTTCAAGCCGAGCGAGGACGGCTGGATTTACTGGCAGTACCACAATATGGGCCGTGTCGACGGGATCGAGGGCGATGTCGATCTCAACGTCCTGCAGGGTGGGCAGCAAACGCTGGCCGAGCTATTTGCTGCGCCCGCATCGCTCTCTTCGCAAAAGCCTCCATCGCCTGAACGAATCATCTGGCCTTGAGTTTGGCATCCGCAGTCTTACGCAGGCTTGGGAACAGGCCTGGAAAGAGCCGAAAAAGCCATCCCCGCGGCCATGATCAGTATGGCGGCGAACTGGGCGCGGGTCGGCGTCTCGCCGAGCACCGTCATCGCGATCAGCACGGTTGCGATCGGCACGCATGGCATGAACAGCGATGCCGCCTGCGACCCCAGCTGCCGGACGATATAGGTGTACAGGAACATGGCGGCCGCACCTGCCAAAAACCCTTGAATGACGATCTGGCTGGCAATCTCGGCCACTGATGCCGCGCGGAGGCCGCTTGGGGCAAAGAAATAGAGCAACGGCAGCGGCACGCATGACAGCAGCACCACCGTTGCGGTCGCCGCAACCGGATCGACGCGCCAGCGCCGCACGAGAACGGCATAGGCGGCAAACATCGCGCCCGATGCGATGAACAGCAGATCACCGGAGAAGACATCCTTCATACCGCCACCGGTGTGCGCTGGCGCAATGAACAGGATCAGCCCGGCGATGATGGCGGCGACGCCGATGGTTTGCTGGCGCGAGGTTTGCTCCCTCGTGGCGATGCGCGACAGCACGAATGAGAAGAACACGATCGAGGCAGGGCAAAGTGCGGCACCATGCGCTGCCGGCGCATAGGTCAGTCCCCAATTGATGATGATAGGGTAGGGCAGTCCGGCCAGTGCCGCCAGCGTCAAGGCACGCCTCCAGCCCAATGCCTTGCCAGTCGCCCGGCCGTTTCTCCAGACGACCAGCAGCATGACCATGCCGGCGCCGGCAAAGCGCAACGTTGCCAAATCGGTCGCGGTCAGATGTTCCCGCAGGCTGAAGCGGGCGGCGACGAACTGCACGGCGTAGATGCCGATCATGGCCAGGCCAGCAAGGATTGCCGGCTTCGTGTTTCGGTCCTCTGTCACGCGCATTCTTGTCCCGCTCGATCCTGCCAGCGGAAGGGTACTTCCTCCAGACGGCTTTCGTTGAAAACGCAGCCTATTGTCGAAAATGGTGCGTCAAAATATGCTATTTCCGCAATGTGGAAGTGAAAGTCACGCGATATGGGCGCTGCAAACGTGAATCATGAATCCGATCAGCTCGACGCCATCGATCGCAGCCTGCTTCGGTTGCTGCAGGAGGACGGGCGTCGCACGACGCTTGACCTAGCAGCCCGTGTCGGCCTGTCGCCGACCGGCACCAGCCAGCGCGTGAAGCGCCTTTTCCGTGAGGGTTTCATCACCGCGGTCCGGGCCGTGCTCAATCCGCAAAAGATCGGCCGCGGCACGCTCGTCTTCATCGAAGTCAGGCTCGACCAGGCGGCGCCGCATGTGTTCGACCGTTTCGCCGAAGCGGTAGCAAAGGCCCCCGAAGTGCTGGAGTGCCATATGGTCGTGGGCGGCTTCGACTATCTGGTGAAAGCGCGCATTTCGGAAATGGCCGCCTATCAGGATTTTTTGAAGCGCGTGATCCTGCCGCTGCCGGGTGTCAGGGAAACGCACACCTATGCGTCGATATCGGACGTGAAGCCGGACGCGCTGCTGCCGGTGTGAGGGCCGGTCGAAGCCACTTCGGCAAGGCTGCGATCGTCCACCTGACCGATGAGGCGGATGAAGCCTATGTCGAGAAGGTCGCCATACGGCAGCGCTGGCTGCGCTCATTGAGAAGAATCCTCCTCGCGCCCAGTTTGAGTATCTCGTTGAAATTGCCTATGTTCGAATGGGGAATAGGGGCAGGTGCAAAATGAGCGACCAGGCAGCGAAATCTAGGATTGCGGCTAAGTTATCAGCCGGAAATGAGATAGGGGCAATTGTCGCGATTTTTACTGTGGTGGTCTATGGGTTCGCGTCGGTCGTTGCCATATTCGCGACCTCATTCACCGAAGTCGAGAGAATACCAATAGCCTATTTTTTGGTTTTATTTCCTGTTCTCGTTCTGTTTGTTCTTATTTGGCTGACCTCGCTATACGCAAAGGGCAATGCGCAAACGTCGGAAGCAGGCCTCCGCAAGGTAACCGGGACTACTGGTGCAGCTGTCGCGATAAACGACGATGGGTGGAGAAACAGTATTCTCTGGGTCGACGATAGGCCAGAAAACAACACCCATGAACGCCAAGCGCTTGAGGCATTGGGGCTGCGTTTCACATTAGCACTTTCAACCGAAGAGGCCTTTGAAAGGCTGTCTGCTGCTAGATACGCGGCGATTATTTCTGAGATGGGGCGCAAGGAAGGTCCCCGAGAAGGCTATGCTCTGCTCGATCGCGCCCGATCCCAAGGCGACCAGACCCCATTGTTTTTCTATGCGGGGTCTAACGCACCGGAGCACAAACAGGAGGCGCTCGACCATGGCGGCCAGGGATCCACCAACAATGCTCAGGAGCTTTCGAGATGGTAACAAAAGCTGTAATTCGTCGGCTGGCGGCGTAGATACAACCACGGGTCACCAAACTCGGTCTCAGCGTCACAGCCGAGGCTTCAAGCCGCCTGGGAAACCTCCGGCGCCAGCGTCACATTCGCATCGCCCCAGACTTTCAGCGCGGCGATCACCGGCTCCAGGCTTCGCCCGCGCGGCGTCAGGCTGTACTCCACCTTCGGCGGCACCTGCGCATAGACCTTGCGGGCAATCAGCCCATCCATCTCCAACTCGCGCAGCTGGTTGGTCAGCATGCGCTGCGTGCAGTTCGGGATGCGCCGGCGGATCTCGTTGAAGCGCATCGTGCCTTCCAACAGATGGTAGAGCACGACGCCTTTCCATTTGCCGTCGATATAGCGCAGCGTTCCTTCCACGGTGCAGCCGGGGCTGCAATCGAATCGCTCATGGCGGACGCGCGGCATGACGGTATCCTTTTCGACACTATGTGCTTTATATGTGCATTCTTGCGCTGCGCGAGCATAAGCCGCATCTCTCCCCCACACAACGCTCAACAGCACCAACGCTCAACAGCAATTGCGGAGAAACCAGAATGCGCGCCGTCGGCTATCAGATCCCAGCCCCCATCACCGATGAGGCATCCCTTGTCGACATCGACCTGCCCAAGCCGGAGCCGAAAGGCCGTCAATTGCTGGTCGAGGTGAAGGCGGTCTCGGTCAATCCGGTCGACACCAAGATACGGAAAAGCGCCAAACCCGAAGCCGGAAGCTGGCGCGTGCTTGGTTGGGACGCCGCCGGCCGGGTCGCCGCCACGGGTTCGGACGCCAGCCTGTTCAAAACAGGCGACGACGTCTTCTATTCCGGTGCACTGCCGCTGCAAGGCACCAATGCCGAGTTCCACCTTGTCGACGAGCGCCTTGTCGGCCGCAAGCCGAGTGCGCTCCACTACGCCGAGGCGGCGGCATTACCGCTGACGGCGATCACCGCCTTTGAGGCGCTGTTCGACCGCCTTGACGTGAAGAAGCCTGTCATCGGTGCGGCAAACGCCATCCTGATTATCGGCGGCGCCGGCGGCGTCGGCTCGATTGCGGTTCAGCTTGCGCGCCAGCTGACCGATCTGACGGTGATCGCCACCGCATCGCGGCCCGAAACCCGCGACTGGGTGCTCGGCCTTGGCGCCCATCATGTCATCGATCATTCCAGGCCGCTCGCCGCCCAGGTTGCGGCCCTCGGCATCGGCGCACCGGCCTTTGTTTTCTCGACCACCAACACCGACAAACACCTGGCCGAGATCGTCGAACTGATCGCACCGCAGGGCCGTTTCGGCTTGATCGACGACCCCCAGAAGCTCGACATCAATCCGTTCAAGCGCAAGAGCGTCTCGGTCCATTGGGAGCTGATGTTCACCCGCTCGCTGTATGAAACGCCTGATATGGCCGCGCAGGGCGAACATCTCAACGAACTGGCGCGCCTTGTCGACGCCGGCACCATCCGCACCACGCTGGGCGAGACGTTCGGCCCAATCAATGCCGCCAATCTGAAGCGCGCCCATGCGCTGATCGAGACCGGCAAGGCCAAGGGCAAGATCGTGCTCGAGGGATTTTGAGAGGCAGCGTCTAATTCCGCAGGAACGACGCGATCTCGCTGAATACCTTGACGAACATCGCTTCGGTCAGCACCCCAGTGTTGGTGTTGTAGCGCGAGCAATGATAACTGGAAAACAGCGTGACGCCGCCGGCCGGCAACCGACCGCCGTGCTTGAACGGATAGGCAGCGACGCGCTGACCGAGCGCCCTGACGGTCGACTGGTGGGCGATCGAGCCCAGCGCCAGCACGGCGCGCAATTTTGGAAAGCGCGCGATCGTCGGCACCAGAAAGCTGCGGCAAGTGGCGATCTCGGCGCCGACCGGCTTGTTCTCCGGCGGCACGCAGCGCACCGCATTGGTGATCGCGGTGCCGATCAGTTCGAGCCCGTCATCCGGCCGCGCCTTGAACTCGCCGCGGGCAAGACCGTGAGCGATCATCGTTGAGTAGAGCAGGTCGCCGGCATAGTCGCCGGTGAACGGTCGCCCGGTGCGGTTGGCGCCGCGCAGGCCGGGCGCCAGCCCGACGATCAGCAGCTCGACGGCGTCCTCGCCATCAGGCGGCAGGAAAGTCGGCACCGGCGCATTGAACCACGACGGCTCGCGCTGCCGCCAGTCTGCGATGAAATCATGCAGGCGCGGGCAGAGCGGGCAGTCGCGGTCGGGTTCGGGAGCGGCGTCCAAGGCCGCCGCCGTCAATAGTCTTCCTCTTCGACTTCGGCCGGCTCGGGCCTGCGCACCGGCCGTTCGGAGGGATCGCGGCCGACCTCGTTCTTCAGCGAGGTCAAATCGATGAAATGGTCGGCCTGGCGGCGCAGATCGTCCGAGATCATCGGTGGTTGCGAGGCCATGGTGGAGACGATCGAGACCTTGCGGCCGCGCCGCTGCAGCGCTTCGACCAGTGTGCGGAAGTCGCCGTCGCCGGAGAAGATGACATAGTGGTCGACAACATCGGCAAGTTCGAGCGCATCGACGGTCAGTTCGATGTCCATATTGCCCTTGATCTTGCGGCGGCCGGTCGAGTCGGTGAACTCCTTGGCCGGCTTGGTCACCACCTTGAAGCCATTATAGTCGAGCCAGTCGATCAGGGGACGGATCGAAGAGTATTCCTGATCCTCGACCAGAGCGGTGTAGTAATAGGCCCGCAGCAAATAGCCGCGCTTCTGGAAGCTGGACAGCAGTTTGCGGTAGTCTATGTCGAAGCCGAGTGCGCGCGAGGTGGCGTAGAGATTGGCGCCGTCTATGAAAAGAGCGATTTTTTCACGGGGGTCGAACATGCAATATTCCTTTTTCGAAATAGGTGGCGGACTAATCGAAATGGGTCGTTTATATCGCTCGGCTCGTAAATAAACCGGCTGACCTTTCGTCAACCGAGATAGCGCCGGTTTTACGGCAATCCAAGGGTGCCGGGGCGCACTGCAAGCAATTGTGATCGGAGCCGTGTCGTCGCCCGGTAGGCGGGCTTCGCCGGCAAGGCATTCAGCGGCGCCAGAAGCTGGCATTCGCCAGCCCATGGGGCCACAGAGCCATAATGCTTGTATTTTGGCGGCGTTCGGGTTATGGACCGCGCCTGTTTTCCATCAAATCCAGGCATGAAAGGGGCAATCAATGGCCCGCGTAACCGTTGAAGACTGCATCGACAAGGTCGACAACCGCTTCGAGCTCGTGCTGCTTGCCGGCCATCGCGCCCGCCAGATCAGCCAGGGCGCGCCGATCACCGTGCCGCGCGACAACGACAAGAACCCGGTCGTGGCGCTGCGCGAGATCGCCGACGAGACGCTGTCGCCCGACGACCTCAAGGAAGATCTGATCCACTCGCTGCAGAAGCATGTCGAGGTTGACGAGCCCGAGGCCGACGGCGAGGCGATCGCCGACCAGACCGGCAACGCAGTTGCAGCTACCGACGCCGACGACGCGGAAGAAAACGTCACCTTCGATCGCATGACCGAGGAAGACCTTTTGGCCGGCATCGAGGGCCTGGTTCCCCCGGAAAAGAGCGACGACTACTAATCGCTGCCCTGGACCTGCCGGGAATATGGTTCCGGCACTTCCGTCTCGTGTGTTTCGTGGCTATCTATGAGATGCGCCGTACATCAGTGCGGCGCATCAATCATTTCAGCACCGTGAGAACCCGCCCATGATGCGTCAGTATGAGCTTGTCGAGCGCGTTGCGCGCTACAAGCCTGACGTCAATGAGGCGTTGCTCAACAAGGCCTATGTCTACGCCATGCAGAAGCATGGCCACCAGAAGCGCGCTTCCGGCGATCCCTATTTCTCGCATCCGCTCGAAGTCGCCGCCATCCTCACCGAAATGCACATGGATGAGGCGACGATCGCTGTCGCCTTGCTGCACGACACGATCGAGGACACCACCGCGACGAGGGCCGAGATTGACGATCTGTTCGGCCCCGAAATGGGCAAGCTGGTCGAAGGCCTGACCAAACTGAAGAAGCTCGATCTCGTCTCCAAGAAGGCCGAGCAGGCAGAAAACCTGCGCAAGCTGTTGCTGGCCATCTCGGAGGATGTCCGCGTTCTGCTGGTCAAGCTCGCCGACCGTTTGCACAACATGCGCACCCTCGACCACATGCCCGAGGCCAAGCGCCTGCGCATCGCCGAGGAGACGATGGACATCTACGCGCCGCTGGCCGGGCGCATGGGCATGCAAGGCATGCGTGAGGAGCTGGAAGAGATCGCCTTCCGCTTCATCAATCCGGAAGCCTTCCGCGCCGTCACCGCGCGGCTTGCCGAGATATTCGAGCGCAACAAGGGTGTGCTGACCGACATCGAAAAGGCGCTGTCGGCGCTGTTCGAGAAGCATGCCATCAATGCCGGGGTGAAGAGCCGGCAGAAGAAGCCGTGGTCGGTGTTCCGCAAGATGGAGGCCAAGGCGCTGTCCTTCGAGCAGCTCTCGGACATCTTCGGGTTCCGCGTCGTCGTCGACAGCGTCGAAGACTGTTACCGCGCGCTCGGCGCCATTCACACCACATGGTCGATGGTGCCTGGCCGCTTCAAGGATTACATTTCTACGCCCAAGCAGAACGACTACCGTTCGATCCACACCACCATTGTCGGCCCATCGCGCCAGCGCGTCGAATTGCAGATCCGCACCCGCGAGATGAACAAGATCGCCGAATATGGCGTCGCCGCCCATTCGATCTACAAGGACACCGGCGGCAAGACGAACGGTGCCGCCCATGCGATCTCGAAGGAGACCAACGCCTATGCCTGGCTGCGGCGCACCATCGAGCAACTGGCAGAAGGCGACAACCCGGAAGACTTTCTCGAAAATACCAAGCTGGAGCTGTTCCAGGACCAGGTATTCTGCTTCACGCCGAAAGGCATGCTGATTGCGCTGCCGCGCGGCGCCACGCCCATCGACTTCGCCTATGCCGTGCACACCGATGTCGGCGACACCTGCGTCGGTGCCAAGGTCAACGGCCGCATCATGCCGCTGATGACGGAACTGAAGAACGGCGACGAGGTCGAGATCATCCGCTCCAAGGCGCAAGTGCCGCCGGCGGCCTGGGAGTCGGTGGTGGTCACCGGCAAGGCGCGTTCAGCCATCCGCCGCGCCACCAAGAACGCCATTCGCAAGCAATATTCAGGTCTTGGTGCCCGCATTCTCGAGCGCGCCTTCGAACGCGCCGGGAAGACCTTCACCAAGGAAAGCCTGAAGCCGGTGCTGCACCGGCTGGCGCGCAAGGACATCGAGGATGTGCTGGCCTCGGTCGGGCGCGGCGAACTCGCCTCGACCGACGTCATGAAGGCCGTCTTCCCAGACTACAAGGACGAGCGCGTCACCGTCAGCGCCCCCAAGCAGCGCGAGGAGGGCTGGTCGAAGATCCGCAACGCCGCCGGCATGCTGTTCCAGATGCCCGGCACACGAGCCGCGCGCAAGGACAAGGACCAGCCGCGCGATGGCGCGGTGCCGATCCGCGGCGTGCGCGGCGACCTGCCGGTGCGTTTCGCGCCGGAAGGGGCCGTGCCAGGCGACCGCATCGTCGGCATTGTCCAGCCGGGCACCGGCATCACCATCTATCCCATCCAGTCACCGGCGCTGCAGGCCTTCGACGACCAGCCGGAGCGCTGGATCGACGTGCGCTGGGACATTGACGAGCAGACCAAGGAGCGCTTTCCGGCGCGCGTCTCGGTCACCGCCATCAACGCGCCGGGCTCGCTCGCCGACATCGCCCAGGTCGTTGCCTCCAACGACGCCAACATTCATACGCTGTCGATGGTGCGCACCGCGCCCGACTTCACCGAAATGCTGATCGATCTCGAAGTCTGGGATCTGAAGCACCTCAACCGGCTGCTGTCGCAGCTCAAGGATAATTCGAGCGTCAGCGATGCGCGGCGTGTGAATGGGTGAATAGGGAATAGGGAATAGGGAATAGGGAATAGGGAATAGGGAATAGTGAATAGTGAATAGTGAATAGTGAATAGTGAAGGAAGGTGCTCGCTGCCATTCACCATTCACCATTCACCATGGGCATGGAGCAAACAATGAACACCGACGAGGTGCTGGGCATTTTCCGCGAGGCGGGCGCTGTTCTGGAGGGACATTTCATCCTGACGTCGGGTCTGCGCAGCCCGGTCTTCCTGCAGAAGGCGCGCGTCTTCATGCATGCCGACAAGACCGAGCGGCTTTGCAAGGCGCTGGCCGAAAAGATCCGCAAGGCGGTGCCGGGCAAGATCGACTACGTCGTCGGCCCGGCGATCGGCGGCCTGATCCCGGCCTATGAGACGTCGCGCCATCTCGGTGTGCCAGCAATCTGGGTGGAGCGCGAAGGCGGCGAGTTCAGGCTGCGCCGCTTCGAGATCGCGCCGGGATCGCGCGTCGTCATCGTCGAGGACATCGTCACCACTGGTCTTTCGATCCGCGAAACCATCGACTGCCTGCGCGCGATTGGCGCAGAGGTCGTGGCGGCGGCCTGCATCATCGACCGCTCGGCCGGCAAGACCAATGTCGGCGTGCCGCTGATCGCGCTTGCCGAATATGAGGTGCCGGCCTATCCCGCCGACCGCCTGCCGCCGGAACTTGCCGCCATTCCCGCCGTTAAGCCAGGAAGCCGCAACATCTAGGGGACATCACCATGATCGCCGGCATCGATCATTTCGTGCTGACGGTCCGCTCTGTGGAGGACAGCTGCGCCTTCTACCAGCGGGTGCTTGGCCTCAAGCGCCTCGACGAGCCGAACCGGCCGACGGCGTTGCTGTTCGGATCGCAGAAGATCAATCTGCATCAGGTGGGCCGCACCTTTGAGCCCAAGGCCAAGGTGCCGATGCCTGGGTCCGGCGATTTCTGCCTGGTCGCCGCAAGGCCGCTTGCCGAGATTTGCGCCCGTCTGGAAGCCAATGGCGTTGCCATCGAAGTCGGTCCGGTCGAGCGCACCGGCGCCCGCGGTAAGATGATGTCGGTCTATTTCCGCGATCCGGACAGCAATTTGGTCGAAGTCAGCGAATATCGGGAATAATCTACCCGCCTCGGCGTCGTCTCGCGCGGGCCTTGCCGTCGTCGGGGAGCTTTCATCGATATTGTCCTCAGTTTCGCCCCAATGGCGCTCTTGTTACCCGCCTGCGGCAGACCATCGCGGCGGCGTTTCATTGTTCCGCCGCAAGGCAGTCGCTATATCAAAGTCGTTGTTGCCTTTCTGCGCCCTCGAAGCGCAAGATGGAGCGACCGCGCCCGGCCAGGGATGGTTGCAATTTGGGCGTGATGAACCGGGAACTGGAACAGAGTGCTTTTTCGACGCCGAAAGCCTGATGGCATTCTGGAGCGGGTGCGTACCTATCTGTGGCCGCGCCGCTCGTTTTCGCGTTCGTTGCAATATTTCTCCAAGCGCATCCTGCGGCTGAAGGCGACACCGCATGCAGTCGCGGCCGGCGTCGCGGCCGGCGTTTTCGCCTCCTTCTTTCCGCTCGGCTTCCATTTTGCCGTCGCCGCCGTGCTCTGCTGGGTGGTCGCCGGCAATCTGGTGGCCGCCGCCCTCGGCGCGGTATTCTTCGGCAATCCGCTGACTTTCCCGCTGCTGTGGGGAGCGTCCTGGGAAGTCGGCAAGCTGATCCTGCATGAACGCCTGCCCAAGAACGGACCGCCTGCGCATCTTGGTGAGATGATGCACACGCTGTCGTTTGCAAAACTGTGGCATCCGGTGCTCGAGCCGATGCTGATCGGCGCTGTGCCGCTCGGCCTGATCTTCGGGCTGATCTTCTACGGTATCACCCGCTGGGGGATGACAGCCTTTCGCGAGCAGCGCAGGAAGCGCATGGCAGAGCGGGCGCATAAGGCCGGGCACCGCGGACGGGAAGTTCCGGCGGAATGATCATCGGCATCGGCAGCGACCTGATCGACATCAGACGCATCGAAAAGTCGCTGGAACGGCATGGTCAGCGCTTCATCCAGCGCATCTACACCGAGGTCGAACAGGTCCGCTCGGAAGGCCGCAAGGGCCGCGCAGCCTCCTATGCCAAGCGCTTCGCCGCCAAGGAGGCCTGCGCCAAGGCGCTTGGCACCGGCCTGGCGCAGGGCGTGTTCTGGCGCGACATGGGGGTCGCCAACCTGCCCAGCGGCGCGCCGACGATGGCGCTGACCGGGGGAGCGGCGGCACGGCTGGCCAAAATCCTGCCACAGGGGCACAGAGCGGCGATCCACCTCACAATCACCGATGATTTCCCGCTTGCTCAAGCCTTTGTGATCATCGAGGCGTTGCCCGCCGAACAAGCGCCACATTGATTGCATCAGACGACCGCTATCTAACGCCGACTTGACGTTGCCCAGCGCGCGCCGAGACTCTATACCATCCAACGCACAATCGAGGACGACATGAGCGTGGCTGAAAAATCCGAGAAGAAATCCGGCGGGCTTGGCGAAATCGTCAGCGTCATCATCCAGGCTTTGCTGCTGGCCATGGTCATCCGCACCTTGCTGTTCCAGCCCTTCTCGATCCCGTCCGGCTCTATGCGGCCGACCTTGCTCGAAGGCGACTATCTGTTCGTCACCAAATGGTCCTATGGCTTCTCGCGTTATTCGCTGCCATTCGGCCCCGACATCTTTTCCGGCCGCATCTGGGGTTCCGATCCGAAGCGCGGCGACGTGGTGGTCTTCAAGTTCCCGCCGGATCCGTCGCTCGACTACATCAAGCGCGTCGTCGGCCTGCCCGGCGACAAGATCCAGATGAAGGACGGCCAATTGTTCATCAACGGCCAGGGCGTGCCTCGTGTGAAAACCGGCCAGATCCAAAATCCTGATATCACGGAAGTGCCTGAGCCGGTCGACGTCTATCGCGAGACCCTGCCCAACGGCGTCAGCTACGACACGCTCGACCTGACACCGAATTCGATCACCGACAACACCCGCGAGTTCGTCGTGCCCCCCGGCAACTATTTCATGATGGGCGACAACCGCGACAACTCCTCCGACAGCCGCCTCAGCGTCGGCTACGTGCCGGCGGAGAACCTTGTCGGCCGCGCTAACATCGTCTTCTTCTCGATCGCCGGGAAGGCGAGCCCGCTCGAGATCTGGAAATGGCCGTCGCTGGTGCGCCTGTCGCGCCTGTTCCATTTCGTGAATTGATGGCTTTGAAGCGCCCGACGGGTGAAACTCTGGCCGATTTGGTGACAGCCAAAACCGGCCATTCCTTCCGGGATGTCCGTTTGCTCGAGACCGCGCTGACCCATTCCAGTGCGGTCAAGGCAAGCAGCAACAACCAGCGCCTCGAATTCCTTGGCGACCGCGTGCTCGGCCTGATCGTTGCCGACCTGCTTTTCGAAAAGTTTCCTGAAGCGCCGGAAGGTGAAATCGCCCCGCGCTTCAATGCCCTGGTCGATGCGCGGACATGCTCCGAGATCGGCATTGAAATGCAGCTCGAAGATCTGGTTCGGGCCGACGCTGCCTTGAAGGCGCGCTCGCGCGGCTCGGGCGGAAACTATCTGGCGGATGCGGTCGAGGCGCTGATCGCGGCGGTCTATATCGACGGCGGCCTCGATGCCGCAAGGCAATTCGTCCTGCGTTACTGGGAGCCGCGCTCGCAAAAGGTGGTGGCCAAGCCGCCCAATCCGAAATCCGACCTGCAGGAATGGATCGCCAAGACCAGCGATGTCAGGCCCGAATACGCGATCGAGAAACGCGAGGGACCTGAACATCAACCGGTTTTCACGGTGTCCGTGAAGGTCGGCGGTTTTGCGCCGGCAAGCGGCACGGGCGGCTCTCGCCGCGCAGCCGAAGAAGCGGCGGCATCGGCGTTTCTTATGCGCGAGGGCATCTGGGCCAACCAAGGGAGTGCGGCGTGACCGGCAGCGAAGATCTCCCTCCGGCAGCGGAGGCCACGCATTCCGGCTTCGTTGCCCTGATTGGGGCGCCCAATGCCGGCAAGTCGACGCTGGTCAACCAACTGGTCGGCGCCAAGGTGTCGATCGTCACCCACAAGGTGCAGACCACCCGCGCCATCGTGCGCGGCATCGCCACGCATGACAACGCGCAGATCGTCTTTGTCGATACGCCCGGCATCTTCAAGCCGAAGCGCCGGCTCGACACCGCGATGGTGACCACCGCCTGGGGTGGCGCCAAGGACGCCGATATCGTGCTTCTGCTGATCGATGCCGAGCGCGGCATCAGGGGTGACGCCGACGCCATCCTCGAGCGGCTGAAGGACGTCCGCCAGCCGATGGTGCTGATCCTCAACAAGGTCGACCGGGTCAAGCACGAGGCGCTGCTGGCCCTGGCCGCGGCAGCAAACGAAAAGGTGCCGTTCAAGCGCACCTTCATGGTCTCGGCGCTGACCGGCTCCGGCTGCAAGGATTTGCTCGACTATCTCGCGCAAGCGCTGCCGGTCGGCCCCTGGTACTATCCGGAAGACCAGATCTCGGACCTGCCGATGCGCCAACTGGCCGCCGAGATCACCCGCGAGAAGCTGTATCTGCGGCTGCATCAGGAGTTGCCCTATTCCTCGCATATCGAGACCGAGAAATGGGAAGAGAAACCGGACGGCTCGGTGCGCATCGACCAGACCATCTATGTCGAGCGCGACAGCCAGAAGAAGATCGTGCTCGGCCACAAGGGCGAGACCATCCGCGCCATCGGCCAGTCGGCGCGCATGGAAATAGCCGGCATTCTCGAGCAGAAAGTGCACCTGTTCTTGTTCGTCAAAGTGCGTGAAAACTGGGGCGACGACCCCGAACGCTACCGTGAGATGGGGCTTGAGTTTCCCCATTGAGCTTCATCGTCTAGAAATGCCGCTCCGGCAGTTTGAGACGATGACATGCCTGATCCAAAACCGACCATCGATACCGATCTCGTGCGCCGGCTGGTCAACGCGCAGTTTCCGCAATGGCGGCATCTGCCGGTGAGCCCGGTGACGTTTGGCGGTTGGGACAACCGAACCTTCCACCTCGGCAATGATATGACTCTGCGGCTGCCGAGTGCCGCACCATATGCCTTGCAGGTCGAAAAAGAGCACCGCTGGCTGCCCAGGCTGGCGCCGCTTCTGCCGCTGCCGATCCCGGTTCCACTGGCGATGGGCGAGCCTGGGGAGGACTACCCCTGGCAATGGTCCGTCTACCGCTGGATCGACGGCGAAACAGCCAAGACCGCCGAAATCGCCGATCGCCCACAGTTCGCGGTCGATCTGGCCAAGTTCCTCATTGCGCTCCGGCGGATCGATCCGGCGGGCGGGCCGCCCGCGGGCCAGCACAATTTCTTCCGCGGCGGATCGCCGAGCGTGTATGACAACCAGACAAGGGAAGCACTCCAGGCGCTGGAGGGGCAGATCGACACCCAGGCGGCCACCGCTGTCTGGGATGCGGCCCTTGCCGCCACCTGGCAAGGGTCGCCCGTCTGGTTTCACGGCGACGTCGCCTGGGGCAACCTTCTGGTCCAAAACGGCCGTTTGAGCGCCATCATCGACTTCGGCACCTCAGGCATCGGCGATCCCTCTTGCGACCTGGCGATCGCCTGGACATTCTTCCAGGGCGAGAGCCGGGAGGCATTCCGGGCTGCCATCGACGTCGATGAAGCGACCTGGGCGCGCGGCCGCGGCTGGACGCTGTGGAAAGCGCTGATCACCGTTGCCGGACACGACGCCAACCAGGCCGAGGCGGAACGATCGCGCCGCGTCATCGACGACGTCCTGGCCGATCACCGGGAATTCGCGTGATCAGAGCCTTTCGACGATGTGTGGGGATCCAATGTCAGCACAGATCGCACGCGGCGCGCCAAAACCTTGATTTAGCCAAGCAACCGGTGACAAGCTCCTGCCATGGAATGGCGCGACGAGGGAATCATACTCGGCACCCGCAAGCATGGCGAAACCAGCGCCATTCTCGAGGTAATGACGCGTGCGCATGGCCGCCATCTCGGCCTGGTGCGCGGAGGGCGCTCGCGCAAGCAGCAGCCGGTGCTGCAGCCCGGCAACCGCGTCGACCTTTTGTGGCGGGCACGCCTCGACGAGCATCTCGGCACCTTCCAGGCCGAGGCGATCGAGATGAATGCCGCCCGGTTGATGGACAGCGCAGTCGCCGTCTACGGCCTGCAGACCATGGCCGCGCATCTCAGGCTCCTGCCGGAGCGCGACGCCCATGGCGGCCTGTATGAGACGCTTGCCGTGATGATCGCCCATCTGGACGATTCGGATGCCGCCGGCGAACTGGTGGCGCGCTTCGAACTGCTCATCCTCGACGAACTCGGCTTCGGCCTCGATCTCAGCCAGTGCGCGGCGACCGGCGCCAGGCAGGATCTGGCCTATGTCTCGCCGAAATCCGGCCGCGCGGTTTCGCGCCAGGCCGGCGCGCCATGGCGCGACAAGATGCTGGCGCTGCCGGCCTTCCTGCGGCGCGGCTCCGGCTTGCGGGCGGACCACGCGGCACTCGAGGACGCCTTCCATCTGACCGGTTTCTTTTTCACCCGCCATGTCTACGAGCCGCGCGGCATCGAACAGCCCGATGCCCGTGCCGGCTTCCTCGCCGCCTTGCGCAAGCATCATTCGGGCGGCAAGGCCGCCCTTACGGCAGACGCTGCGCCAGAAGGGGGAGGGAGACTCGGTGGGTGCTGACCTCCGCAAACCGTCCAGGTTCACACCAAAAGCTGCATGCGGGAGCATTCCCTCCCCCTTGTGGGGAGGGTTAGGGTGGGGGTACTCGTAGGGCAAGAGCCTCAGCCGGCTTTGCGATGCTCCATGAAATCATCGAGGATGGCGCGCTGACCGCCGAGGATCTTGAGGCTGGCCTCGGCGAAGGAAAACCAGCCGGCCCTGTCGATTTCGGGAAATTCCCTCGTCACGCCTGACCTGGGCGGCCATTCCATCGTGAACATGTTGCTTTTAACGGCATCGGGATCGAAATCGGCTTCGACACTCCAGGCGATGACGATCTTGCCGCCGGCTTGCCGATAGCTGCCGACAGGTTCGAAATCGCCATCGATGCTGACTCCGAGTTCTTCCCCAGCCTCGCGCCGGGCGGCAGCCAACTCATCTTCATTGTCCTCGACGAGGCCCTTGGGGATCGACCAAGCGCCTTCATCCTTCCTTGCCCAGAACGGGCCGCCGGGATGGACGAGCAGAAATTCGAGAATGCCGGCCCTTGTCCGGTGGATCAGCAGCCCTGCACTTCGTTTCGGCATTCGATTTCCTCGTAGTTCATCCGAGGATAGCATGGCTCCTGGGCAAGTGGCGGCGGCATGCCATTCCTGGCTATCTCAGATGATGGGTGAGGATAAAGACCGTAGGCCGCTGGAATTTGCCGACGAAACATGCTCGATAACTTCTTTTCGGCCACCATTGCGGTGGCGTGACTTGAATAGCCGTCTGGGGTGGCCGTGTGGCCGCCGCAATTGTCAGTGAAAACTGGCCTGGTTTGGGGGAACCGCCATGTTTGAAAGCCTGATTGGCGCCGTCGTCGTTATCGTGCTTTTTGTCCTCGTCTTGCGCCAGCAGGGCCGCGTCAGTCTGATCGAGCGCGAGCTCGGAGCGCTGCGCAGCCTGGTTCTGTCCGGAGTGCATGCGACACCGCCCGTTGCCAAACCGGCCGAGCAGGCTGCAAGCGCACCGGCGGATGCCGCTCACGCTAGCGCACCAGTTGCCGACATAGCTTCGCCAACAACAGCAGACGCGGCACATGCCCAGGCACCGGCCGCCGAAGCCGATGCGGCCACCAGCGAGGCCGTGCCAGAACTGTCGGCCGCGGCCAAGGCGGCATTCACCGGATCCGCGCCTGCCGCCACGTCGAAGGCAGCCCGCCAGTCAGAGGTCGAAACGGCGCTCGGCACCCGTTGGGCGGTCTGGGTCGGCGGCGTCGCGCTGGCCCTGGGCGGCCTGTTCCTGATCCGCTACACCATCGAGGCCGGCATTTTCGGCCCTGAAGTGCGGCTGTCCCTGGCGGCGCTGCTCGGCCTGGTGCTGATCGGCGGCGGCGAGTTCATCCGCCGCACCGGCTTCAAGGTGCCGGTGCAAGGGGCTGCAGGCGCCTATATTCCGGCGATCCTGACGGCTGCCGGCGCCTTCATCCTGTTCGGTACGGTCTATGCCGCGCATGCCATTTACGGTTTCGTCGGGCCGGCCTTCGCCTTCACCGTGCTCGGCGCCATCGGCGTGGCGACCATTGTCGCCGCCCTCGTCCACGGCCAGGCCCTGGCCGGCATCGGTCTCGTCGGCTCGATGGCGACGCCGGCGCTTGTGTCCTCGCAGGCGCCCAACCCATGGGCGCTGTTCGTCTACCTGGCGATCGTGCTTGCCGCTACAGCCGTGATCGCCCGCATTCGCGACTGGAAATTCCTGATTGCGGCGGCCTTCTTCGGCACCGGCGCCTGGACCATCGTCTACATGATGAGCACGCTAGTCGCCGACCTTGCCGTCATCCTGTTCATCGACGCGGTGACGCTGGCGGTGCTTGCCTTTGTCTGGCTGGGCACACGTGACAGCGAAGCGGAGACGGCGAAGACCGGCTTCGACTGGCCCTCGATCGTGCCAGGCGTTTTCGTTGCGTTTTCAGCGCTAGGCCTGTCCGTCGACACGACGCTGGTCGCCGCCGGTGGCGCCTTGCCGGGCGCCTTCGTCCTCGTCGCCCTTGTCGCCACCGCACTCTACCGGCCGCGCGCGCTGCCGCTGCTGCATGCCGCCGGCGTGGTGAGCGTGATGATCCATCTCGGCATCATTCCGCCCACCACCATCGGCTCCGACATAACCCAGGGGAATATCGGCTTTGACGGCATGCCGGTGGCGGCCGGAAATCCGTTGACGCTGCGCATCGGCATTGGCCTCGGCCTGGTCTTCATCGGCGCCGGCTTCTGGGCCGCACGCCGCTTCGCCGCCTCAGCACGGGTCCGCGCGGCATGCTGGGCGGCATGGGGCGTCGCTGCGCCGCTGCTTATTCTGCTGACGCTGTGGCTTGCCTACGGCAATCTCGACCGCGACCTTGTCTACGCAGAGATAGCTGCCCTTCTGGTTGTTGTCTTCGCTGCCGGTGGCGAATGGATCGCGCGCGCCGAACAGCCGCCGCTCAAGGGCGACATCGCCGTCTCCTTCGCGCTTTGCGGCTCGGCTCTGGCCGGCCTGCTGATGCTGCACATGGCCTTCGGATCCGGCTGGACGACCATTCTTGCCGGCGTTGCCGCCATCGTGCCGGCGCTGGCGACGCGGTGGCGCAGCTATCCGGTGCTTGGCTGGATTTCGGTCGGCGCGGTCGTTGCCGTGCTGGGCCGCGTCGCCTTCGATCCGACCATCGTCGGCGCCGAGTTCCTGACGACGACGCGGGTGTTCAACTGGCTGCTGCCGGGATACGGCGTACCGGCGCTAGCCTTCGGCTTTGCCGCCTGGCAACTCGCGCGTACCACCCCCGCACTACCAACAGCTGGTAATGGCCGGCCGCGCCTAGCGATGGAGGCGGGTGCAGCCCTGTTTGCGCTGCTCACCGTCGCCATGCTGGTGCGCCACGCCATGCATGGCGGCGTCATCGACACCGGTCCGGTGACGCTCGCCGAACAGGCGATCTATACGCTGATCGCCATCGGCGCCGGCGCGATACTGGTGGCCATCGACATGCGCTCGCCAAGCTCTGTGCTGCGCTACGGCTCGATGGCTGCCGGCGTGCTCTCGGTCGCCTTCATCGTCCTCCAGCATTTCCTGGTGCTCAATCCGCTGTTCACCGACGAATCGACCGGCCAGATCCCGGTGTTCAACCTCTTGTTCCTGGCTTATCTCCTGCCGGCCATCGCTGTCGGCGGGCTGGCGCTCTATGCCAGGGACAAGCGGCCGCCATGGTATGCGCAGATGCTGGCGGTGGTGGCGGCATTGCTTGTCTTCGCCTACGCCACACTGTCGGTCAGGCGCGTGTTCAAGGGCGAGTTAATCGGCCTGTGGAGCGGCCTCGGCCAGCTCGAGACCTACACCTATTCGGCGCTCTGGCTGGTCATTGGCGTCGTGCTGCTCACCGCCGGCGTCTGGCTGAAGTCGCAGGTGCTGCGCATCGCCTCGGCGGCGCTGATCGCGATTGCCGTGGTAAAAGTCTTCCTGTTCGACATGTCGGAACTGGAAGGCGTGCTCAGGGCGCTGTCCTTCATCGGTCTTGGCGCCGTGCTGATCGGCATCGGCCTGTTCTACCAGCGGCTGCTGACGCGGGCGGCGAGGGAGGCCAACGCTGCAACTTGAAGTGATATACGAGATGGAATATATCAATATCCAACGGAGGATATTCGATGCCGCTCTATATCCGCGACGACGAAGTGGATGCGCTGGCCAGCAGATTGCAACGCGAGACGAACGCTCCGAGCAAAACGGAGGCGGTGCGGGTCGCGCTCGTGCACGAACTTGAGCGCAATCGGGCGAAGGTGCCGCTGCGCGATCGGATCGCCAGTCTTCAGGACAGGGCCAGGAAGCTTGGCCTGCCCAATCCCGATTTCGATATGAAGAAGTTCACCGACGAGATGTGGGAAGACTGATGTTTGTCGACGCGTCGGTGATCGTCGCCATTCTCAACCAGGAACCTGGGTGGGAGGAATTGCTGAAGCAGCTATCCGGTTTTTCCGGGCAGGTCTGGGTTTCTCCGTTGGTTCACTTCGAAGCAACACAGGCATTGGCAAGGGCCGGCGCCGGCCCGCGCAGACCCAGCGCTGAAGCCCTTCTCCATGCCCGCGATCTGATCGATGAGTTCATTGTGGAGATCATGGGAGAGAGTCTGGCCATTGACGACAACATCGGCTCTCGGGCCATTGACGCGAGTGCCCGTTACGGCAAAGCCGTTGGCCACAAGGCGGATCTGAATCTCGGGGACTGTTTTGCTTACGCCTGCGCGAAAAGCCGCGATCTTCCACTGCTATACAAAGGCCATGATTTTGCACAGACCGATTTAGGATAATTCGGCCCTTTTGTTGATTGCGGGGAATAATTTAGCCGATCAACTCGTTATCTCACTGCTTGGGTGACCGGGGCGGCAGACCGCTTCGCGCTGGCCGCTTGCGCCGCGCCGGGAAGGCGCGTTCAATCGGGTTAAACAAGGGCGACCTCAGAACCAGCGGTCATGGACGAAAAGAAGGCAGCAATCCTTGGCGAAATACCGCGCCTGCGCCGCTACGCACGCTCGCTTCTGCGCGACCGCGAATCCGCTGACGATCTCGTCCAGGATTGCCTCGAACGAGCGCTCTTGCGGCTTGAAAGCTGGCAGACGGGAGAAAGCCCCCGGAGGTGGCTGTTTACGATCATGCATCATTTGTTCATCGATCAGATGCGCAAGGTGAACCGGCGCGGTGAGGCGGCGATCCTGCCGCTTGACGCAAACGAGGCGCAGGCAGTCCCCGCCGAGCAGGCCGAGAACGCCGCCTCGCGCGAGATCATCGACGCATTGCAGGCGATCAGCCCCGACCGCCGCGCCGCTCTAGTCATGGTCGCCATCGAAGGATTCTCCTATGCCGAAGCCGCCAACATTCTCGGCGTGCCCGCCGGCACGCTGATGTCGCGCATAGCGCGCGGACGCGAGGAGCTGCGCAGCCTGCTCGATGACACGGCGCGCCGCCGCTCGATAAGGATCGTCGAGAAATGACCCGCCGCGATTTTTCCGAACGCGATATCCACATGGCTCTCGACGGCGAGCTGCCGGGCGACGAGCGCGCCGCCTACGACGCCTGGATCGACGCCAATCCCGAAATGAAGGCGAAAAGCGCCCGCTACACCGCCGACCGCGCCGCGTTGCGCGCCGCCTTTGCCGGTGTGCTCGACGAGCCCGTGCCGGTGCTGTTCAAGCAGATCGTTAGCGGTGAAGGCGCGACCAAGGCGGCGGCGCGGCAGTCGCGCTGGTGGCTTGCGGCCGCGGCGGCCGCAGTGCTCGTCATCGGCGGTCTTGGCGGCTATTTTGCCGGCATCGACGGCATCGGCAGGGAAGATGGCGCCGATGACCAACTGGCCGAAGAGGCGATCGCCGCCCATGTCATCTATGCCGCCGAACAGCGCCATGCGGTGGAAGTGCCGGCAAGCGACAAGGATCACCTGCAGACCTGGCTGTCCAACCGCGTCGGCCTGAAACTGGTGGCGCCGGATCTGGTGGCGGAAGGCTTCCAGCTGGTTGGCGGCCGGCTGCTGCCGGCCGGCCAGGGCAAGGCAGCGATGCTGCTTTACGAGGACGCCAAGGGTCAGCGCATCTCCTTGTTCGTTACCGCTGATTCCTCAGCCAAGTCCAAGGGCACCTACATGGCCGAGGCCGACGGCCCCGAGGCGGTCTACTGGCTGGACAAGGGCTATGCCTGCGCCGTCGTCGGCTCGCTGCCGCGCGAGCAACTGGCTGCGGTCGCCAAGCGGGCCTACGGTCAGCTTCTGGCTGGTATCGCCAGTTAAGCGCATTCCGTTTCGGGAATGCGCCGGGGTAGAAAGTGTCACAATTCGGCCCTATTCGAAGTGCGATAGCGCTTGATGGATATCGGCGTTTCGGCTGATGTTTGCGACGTTTTTGACCGCGGCCTTTTCCTCCACCCAATCGAGGTTTTCCAAACCCGCATGCCTGCCGAGATTCGCAAGGCCCGCGCGTCCGACGTCGATGACCTCGCCGCCATCGAGAAGGCGGTCTTTTCCAGTGACCGCATTTCCCGGCGCTCCTTCCGCCTGTTGATCGAACGCGAGACAGCCGAGATGCTGGTCGCCGAAAGCGATGGTCGTGTCGCCGGCTACGCCATCGTGCTGTTTCGCAAGGGCAGCGGCGTCGCCCGGCTCTATTCGCTTGCCACCAGCCCGTTTTTCAGGGGCCGCGGCATTGGCCGCATGCTGCTTGCAGCGGCCGAAGAAGCTGCCTTCGAGCACGACCGCATGATGTTGCGTCTCGAAGTGCGCGAGGACAATCTTCGCGCCATCGGCATCTATGAGCAGAGCGGCTACCGCAAGATCGGTCGCGAGCCTCACTATTACGAGGATGGCGCCACCGCGCTGCGCTACGAAAAGACCTTGCGCGGCGATATTCCGGTCGCCACCAAAGTCCCGTTCTACCAGCAGACCTGCGAGTTCACCTGCGGTCCATGCTGCCTGATGATGGCGATGGCCAATTTCGATTCGGGCTTCGTGCCCGATCCGGTCATGGAAATCCGCCTATGGCGCGAGGCAACGACCGTGTTCATGATGTCC
Organism: Mesorhizobium sp. M0292; assembly: GCF_040321695.1. Taxonomy (NCBI): domain Bacteria; kingdom Pseudomonadati; phylum Pseudomonadota; class Alphaproteobacteria; order Hyphomicrobiales; family Phyllobacteriaceae; genus Mesorhizobium; species Mesorhizobium sp. M0292. The sequence continues at coordinate 196,607 of NZ_JAMYSB010000011.1, read as the reverse complement.
GGCCCCGGCGGCTGCGAGCCCTTCGGCCTTGCGGTTTCCGGCTACGAAAGCGGGCTTGCGGCGGAAATCTTCGTGTCCTTCTATGGCGCGCTGTTCTTGCAATCGGTGCGCAGCGACGACAAGCGCCGGGTGATGGAACTTGCCCAGGTGGACTTTCGCCGCCGCGCGGAACTATACGGCATCCCGGTGAATTACCGTCCGTTCACCATCGACGATATACGCGGCGCCCTGGCTCAGGGAAAACTGGTGCTGGTGCTGATCAGCGGCTTCCTGATGTTCGGCAAGAAGGTGCCGCATTGGGTGCTGGCTATCGGCGACGATGGCGACCACATCCTGATCCACGATCCCTGGGTCGAGGACGAAAGACAGGAGACCATCCTCGATGCCGCCAACATTCCCGTGCCGCACGGCATCTTCATGAACATGGCGCAATTCGGCCGCGACGGACTGCGTGCTGCCATCACTCTTGGGAAACGCTGATAACAATGACCTGGGTCATCCTCACCGGCCGTCAGAACGATCTCGACCCGGCGGCGACGCCGCACAAGATCATCACCAACCGTGACTATCTTGCGCATCCGGCGCTGTTTCGGGGCCAGCAGCCGAAGGTCATCAACCTGTCGAACAATTACGCCTACCAGAGCCGCGGCTATTATGCCTCTCTGCTCGCCGGTTCGCGCGGCCACAAGGTCATCCCGACGGTCGAGACGATGATCGACCTGTCCGAGCGCAAGCTCTACGAGCACGCGCTGCCGGAACTGGAGCTGGCGCTCAACAAGTGCCGCAAGGATCTCGGAGGCGTTTTCCCGCAAAAAATCTGCATCTTCTTCGGCATCGGACCGTCGAAGGTCTGGGACCGCTTCGCCAAGCTGTTGTTCGACTGGTTCCGCGCTCCGGCGCTTGAGGTTCACATCAAGGACAGCGCCGAATGGGCTTCGATCCGCAAGATCGGCTTCCTGCCGCTGGCCAGGATGGCCGAGGAGGAAGAAGCCTTATTCGTGCAGGCGCTCGAGACGTACACCAACCGCGAGTGGCGCGACACCAAGGGCCGCACGCCGGCACGCTACACCTTCGCCACGCTGGTCGATCCGCATGAAGAACTGCCGCCGTCGGAGATTTCCTCGCTGCGTTACTGGGCCAAGATCGCCGAAAAGATGGGCGTCGAAATCGAGCCGATCACCAGGAGGGACCTGGCCAAGCTCGCCAATTACGACGCGCTGTTCATCCGCGAGACCACCTCGATCTCAAACCACACCTACCGCTTCGCGCGCCGCGCCCAGCAGGAAGGCATGCCGGTGATAGACGACCCGCTGTCGATGATCCGCTGCACCAACAAGGTCTATCTCAACGAACTGATGGCCTACAACAAGGTGCCGGTGCCGCCGACGGTGATGATAGCCGGCACCTCGGACCTCGAACTGGCGGCGCAGACGCTGGGCTTTCCGCTGGTGCTGAAGATCCCGGATTCATCGTTCTCGCGCGGCGTCAAGAAATGCGGCAACTTCGAAGAACTGAAGACGCTCGCCACCGAGTGGCTGGAGGATTCCGATCTCCTGATCGCGCAGAAATTCATCCCGACCGAATATGACTGGCGCGTCGGCGTGCTCGGCGGGCAGCCGCTGTTTGCCGTGCATTATCTGATGGCGAAAAAACACTGGCAGATCGTCAACCACAAGGCCAGCGGCAAGCCCGACCAGGGCGGCATCAAGACCTTCACGCTGAAAGAGACGCCGCCGCATGTCGTCGACACCGCGGTGAAGGCGGCGCGCTGCATCGGCGACGGGCTTTACGGCGTCGATCTCAAGGAAACCAAGGATGGCGTCTTCGTCATCGAGGTCAACGACAACCCGAACCTCGACCATGGCTGGGAGGATTCCGGCGAAAAGGACGAAGTCTGGGTGCGGCTGACGCAATGGTTCCTGGAGCGGCTGGACCGTCCCGGGCGTTAGTTTGCCGTCCCGGGCGGCAATTCAACCGAGGGGGAAAATGCAGTTCATCGTCATCGAGGATTTCACCGGCTGCGACCGCAAGGAGATCTACCGCCGTTTCGGCGAGCGCGGCAGATTGAAGCCGGACGCGCTTGTCGTGCATCGAGTAGCTTGGCGCCATGACCGTATCGGCCCAGTTTGAACCCAGAGACCATCGCGACGTCGTCGCGTCTCTGACCAATGAGCAGCGCAGCCGCCTCACCGGCAAGTCGGACGGGCCGGGTCTGGTCCAACTCGCCTTCCATCTCGGCGCGATTGTGGCTATCGGCGGGCTGATTGCGGCCAAGGTGCCGTACTGGCCGCTGTTGATGTTGCCGCAAGGCATTCTCATCGTCTTCCTGTTCACGCTGCTGCATGAGGTGCACAGGACGGCGTTCGAGACGCAGTGGCTCAACGATGCCGCCGCAAGGGTCTGCAGCCTGGCGATCGCGCTGCCCGCCGACTGGTTTCGCTATTTCCACTTCGCCCATCACCGTTTCACCCAGGATCCAGAGACCGATCCGGAACTCGCCTTCCCGAAACCGGAGACGATGCGGCAATACATCGTCCACGTCTCGGGCCTGCCGGTGTGGTGGGGGCATTTGCAGACACTCTACACCAACGCGATTGGCGGCTGCCACGACAGCTACGTGCCGCCGAAAGGCCTGCCCAAGGTGCGCACTGAAGCCCGCGCCATGATCGCTTTCTATGTCGTGGTCGCCGCGCTAGCCCTGTGGTTCGAGGCAAGTGTACTGCTCTATGTCTGGATCGTGCCGGCGCTGCTCGGCCAGCCCTTCCTCAGGCTCTATCTGCTGGCCGAGCATGGCCGCTGCCCGCTTGTCGCCAACATGCTGGAAAACACCCGCACCACGCTGACCAACTTGCTGGTGCGCAAAGTCGCCTGGAACATGCCGTATCACGCCGAGCACCACGCCTATCCCGGCGTGCCCTTCCATCAGCTGCCGGCCTTCCACCAGCTGATCGAGCGCCATCTCAAAGTCGTCGAACCCGGCTATGTCAGCTTCCACGAGAAATACGTCGACATGCTGCGCTGACGGTGACGTTCAAACCTCAGTTCCCGCTGCCGTGGCCGGCAGCGTCTGTTCGACAAGGGCAACGAAGTAGCGGAGCACGGTGGGGACGATGGCGTCGTTGAAGACATAGCGATCGCCGTGCAGCCCTTCGCCCGGTCTGACCGCTCCCGCGCCGACCCAGGCATAGCAGCCGCCGGCTTCGCGGACCATGTAGGCAAAATCCTCGCAGCCGAGGCTCGGGTTGAATGCGGTCTCGACCTGCTCGCGGCCGACAACCGCGGTTGCCGCCTGGACGGCCCGGTCAGTGGCAGCCGACGTGTTGACCAGCGGCGGGTAGCCTTTCTTGTAGGCGAGCTTGGCGGTGAGTGCATGCGCCGAGGCAATGCCTTGCGCGATGTCGCCGATCAGCCTTTCGCAATGGTCCGACAAAGTGGGCTCGAAGAAGCGGCAGGTTCCCTGCAGCCAGACCTTGCCCGGCACGATGTTGCCGACATTGCCGCCATGGATCTGGGTGATCGAAACGACCAGCGCCATTTGCGGGTCGACCGAACGGCTGACGATGCGCTGCACGGCTTGAACGAAGGCGCCGGCCGCGAGCACGGGATCGTCGCCTAGCTGCGGCATGGCGGCATGCGCGCCGGTCCCCTCAAAGTTCAGTTCGAAAGTGTCGACGGCCGCCATCATCGACCCGGCACGGGCCGCGATCTTTCCGAGCGGCAGCCCCGGCCAGTTGTGGACGGCGTAGACGGCTTCCACGGGGAAGCGCTCGAACAGTCCGTCCTCGATCATCCGCATGGCGCCGCCTTCATTTTCTTCCGCCGGCTGGAAGATGAAACAGACGGTGCCGTCGAAGGCTCTGTTGTCGGCGAGCAGCTTGGCGGCGCCGAGCAGCATCGCGATGTGCCCGTCGTGGCCGCAGGCATGCATCACGCCGTCTTTCTTCGACGCGTAGGGCAATCCTGTCTTCTCCAGCACGGGCAAGGCATCGAGTTCGGCCCGAAGCCCGATGGCGCGCACGCCTGGTCGTCCTCTGAGGACGCCAACCACGCCGGTGCCGCCTTTGCCTTCATGAACCTCGTCGAGCCCGAAGGTGCGCAGCTTGTCGGCGACGAAGCGCGCGGTCTCATACTCTTGGAAACCGAGTTCGGGGTTGGCGTGGATGTGATGCCGCCATTCCACCACCTGCGGGGTGAGGGCGGCGATGGGGTCGTTGTGCAGCATTGCGCTCTCCTTGCCGGCTATCGTAAATTCGGCCTTGTCGATGCCAGCACGTAAAGGATTTGCGCCGGCAGCGTCTTGAACAGGATTGACCGTGTCTGGAATTCAACAGCCTCAGGAGACGACGCAGTTCTGGCGTCATCCGCGCTTTCGCGATCTTGGCATGCTCAAGGCGCGCTTCACGCGGCATCGCTACCAGCTGCACACGCACCCGACCTATGTCGTCGCCCTGATCACGCAAGGGTGCGAGCGGGTCCGCATCGGCAACGAGACTGTCCTCGCGCCGTCGGGCACGGTTCTGCTCGTCAATCCGGAGATATGGCATGACGGCGAGGCGGGTGCCGACCAGGGTTGGGCTTACCGCACCTTCTATCCGTCGGCCTCGCTCATGGGTGCGATCGCGGACGAACTCGGGCAGGATCGCCCGCCGTTGTTTTCGCAAGCGATCGTCGATGATGCCGATCTCGTCCAGGCAGTAGGCGTCGCGCACTTGGCTTCGACATCGGGTGATGCCACGAGCGCCGAAACATCCATGCTGATCGCCTTGCGCAAGCTCATCCTGCGCCATGGCGATTGGGGCGGCCGGCGGCGCGAGGCGGTCGAAAGCTTCGGATCGAAAAGCCGGCTCCGGGTCTATGAACAGGTCATCGAAGATCATCTGAACTCGGACCTCGATTTGCAGCGGCTCGCTGAAGCCGCAGGCGTGACGCGCTTTCAAGTTATCCGCGATTTCAGGAAAGTGCTGGGTCTCACCCCTGCTGCCTTCATCCGTGACCGCAGGCTGCGCCGTGCCGATCTGCTGATCCGGCAAGGTTCAGATCTCGCCGGTGCCGCCTTTGCGGCCGGCTTCTCCGACCAAAGCCATCTCTCGCGCACCTTCCGCGCCGCGCATGGAATGACGCCGGGGATGTTCAGGCGCGCCGGGACGCTGCCCTCGTCTTGAGAAGTCGAGCCGTGTCGGCGGCCTTTGACGGCATGCCGATCAGAAAGCCCTGCGCCTCGACGCAGCCAGCCTTGCGCAATATGTCGAGCTGCGCTTCGGTCTCGACGCCTTCGGCGGTGACGGTGATGCCAAGTTCGGCACCAAGCCCGATGATCGTGCGCACGATCGCCGCCGTGTCCTTGTTGTCGATATCGTGGATGAAGGAGCGGTCGATCTTGATCTTGTCGACGGGAAAACGCCTGAGATAGCCGAGCGACGAATAGCCGGTGCCGAAATCGTCGAGCGCGATGCGGATACCGAGTTCGCGCAGCTGTCTCAGCGTCTTCAGCACCGTCTCGCTCTCATCCATCAGCACGGTCTCGGTGATTTCCAGTTCGAGCCGGCTGGCCGGCACACCGGAAACGGCCAGCGCCGAAATCACGCTGCGGGCAAAGTCGGCGCTTCTGATTTGGACTGCCGAGACATTGACGGCGATGCGCATTCCAGGCGGCCAGCCGGCGGCCACGCTGCAGGCCTGTTTCAGCGCCCATTCGCCCAGCGGAACGATCAGCCCGCTGTCTTCGGCGGCTGCGATGAAATCGTCGGGCGCCACCAGGCCGCGCGTCGGTGAATTCCACCGCATCAACGCTTCGGCGCCGACGATCTTGCCCGACGCGATGTTGGTGATCGGCTGGAACTCCAGCACGAACTCCCGCCGCTTCAGTGCCGTCTCGAGATCGGTTTCGAGCGCCAGGCGCGCCCGCACCAAGGCATCCATGCCGGGCTCGAAAAAGCGGTAGACGTTGCGGCCTTCGCTCTTGCCGCTGTAAAGCGCCATGTCGGCGTTCTTCAAAAGCGTGTCGGCGTCCTTGCCGTCACCGGGATACAGCGCGATGCCAAGGCTGATGCCGACATGCATGTCGCGGCCCTTGTCGCGAAACGGCTGGCTGACGACAGCGACGATGCGTTTTGCCAGTTGTTCCGCATCGGTGGCGCCTTTGGGATTGAACTGCAGGATGGCGAACTCGTCGCCACCGAGGCGGGCGACCACATCGGTGTCGCTGCGCAGGCTGTGCCGCAACCGCTCCGCCACGCATTTCAGCAGCCAGTCACCGGCCGGGTGTCCCCAGGTGTCGTTGACGGCCTTGAAGCGATCGAGGTCGAGCGAGAAGATCGCCAACGGTGTATCGCCGGTCATCGCCTGGTCGAGCCGTTCGCGAAACATCGAGCGGTTGGGCAGGTCGGTCAGCGTGTCGTAATGTGCAAGGTGGCTCATGCGCTCTTCGGCGCGCCGGCGCTCGGTGATGTCTTCGAAGGTCGCCACCCAGCCGCCACCGGTAAGCGGCCGGCGCGCAACCAGCAGCGTTCGGCCATCGGCAAGGCTGCGGTCTGTCGAACGCTCCTCACCGGCCTGCAGGCTGGCTCTGGTGTTGGCGATCTCGCCGTCAATGTCCATCGACGGATAGATGCGCAGTCGCACCATCTGTTCGAGCAGGGCGCGCTGGCTCATGCCGAGCGGGAAGTCGTCAGGCGTGACCTTGTAGAGGTCGAGGAAGCGCTGGTTGCGCACGATCAGCGTGCCTTCGGCGTCGTACATCAACAGGCCTTGCGACATGTTGGCGAGCGCCGCATCGAAGCGGCGGTGCTGCTCCTTCAGTTCCTGCTCGGCCCGCCTTTGCTCCGTAATGTCCTCATAGATCGACACCCAGCCGCCTGAGGCCAGCGGCCGGTGCGTGATGGAAACGATGCGTCCGTCCGACAGTATTTCCTCGTAGGTCGAGGCTTGCGCGCGCTCGATATAGGGCTTGCGGATGGCATACAGGTCTTCGGCGCTCTGTGAGGCGACACCGATGTCGACGCTGTGCTTTAGAATGTCCAGGAACGCGATGCCGGGCCGCACGATCTTCGCGTCGAGGGAGAAGATGCTGATATAGTTGCCGTTGCAGATGATCATCCGCTCGTCGGCGTCGAACATGCACAGCCCATGCGACATATTCTCGACGGCCGCGGAAAAGCGCTCGTTCTGGTGGCGCAGTTCGTCGGCGATCTGCCGTGGCGCGGCGACGCCTCCGGCTCCCCGTCTGCGGACGGGCGAACCACCCTTGACGTGCGCAACGGACATGAGGCGTGCCTGCTGACCGTGATCGAAACCCGGTACTGTGGTTACCGCTGGTTAATTTAGCGTATGTTCACTGCGCCGAATGCACGGCAACCGTTGCCTGGCGTTGCTTTTCAAGCCTGGCGTAGCGTTTGAGGAAGGCAGCTTGCGCCGAGGTCACCGAGTGCGGCTTAAAGTCGAAGCGGTCGGCATTGAACCCGCGCGGCCGGCCGAAGAACTCGGTTGCTTCCGCGGTCGAGAAACCGGCAAGCAGCGTCGCCTCGTAATAGGCGGCGATCTGGTCGGCGCGCTTGATCTCCTTGCGCAAGCCGACGCCGAGTTCGGGCGGCAGCGAAAAGCGCTGATGGATGGCGCGCTGGAGACGCAGCTCACACTCCTTGTAGGAGCCGCCCATTACCGATTTGAACGGCGAGATCATGTCGCCGATGACATATTCCGGCGCGTCATGCAGCAGTGCTGCCAGCCGCGCATTGGCCGAGGCGTCCGGCTGCAACTCGCTGAACAGCGCCTCGACCAGCAGCGAATGCTGGGCGACCGAAAAGGCGTGATCGCCGCGGGTCTGCCCGTTCCAGCGGGCGACGCGGGCAAGCCCGTGGGCGATGTCGGAGATTTCGATGTCGAGCGGCGAGGGATCGAGCAGGTCGAGCCGCCGTCCCGACAGCATGCGCTGCCACGCGCGCGGTGGCGCTCCGACGCGATCGGCAGCCATCAGGCGTCCTCCGCGCCGATGGCTTCCCTGGGAAAGCTGAACTGCGCCCAGGCCGGGATGGCGAGCGAGACGGTGACATCACCGGCCAGTACCGGCTGGCCAGCGTCGAGCGCCGCCTTGACCCGGTCGATGCGGGCAATGGCGAGTCCGGCCGTGCCCGCGGTCGAGCCGAGCGTGCCGACCGGCCGCCCCGCAACCGTCAGCTCCGTGCCGGGCGCGGGTAAGGCGCGGTCGGCCGAAACGATCAGCACGCGGCGCCTGGCGGTGCCGCGATGCTGCATGCGCGAGACCACTTCCTGGCCGACATAGCAGCCTTTCTTGAAGCCGACGCCGCCGGTCTCGTCGAGCAGCACGTCGTGAGGGAAGGCATCGCCGAGCTGATAATCGGAACCGCTTTCGGCAATGCCTTTGGCGATGCGGAGCGCCTTCCACGCAGCCGGGTCGCCACCTGCGGATGCGCCGCCATAGGAACGGCTCACAACCACATCGCGGAAGCGGACATCGGCAAGTGTCGTTGAATCAGAAGGTGAGGCGCTTGAATCATCGCCCCAGGCAACCGTCACAAGCACTTGATCCTGCCTAGCAATCTCGGCCTTGGCGCGCAGCTTGTAAAGCATCAGCCGGCGCAGGAAGTCGTCTGCGATATCGGCACGGCAATCCAGCCGGAATGCGTCTTCGCCGCTACGCGAGATCAGGAAATCAAACAGGATCTTGCCTTGCGGCGAAAGCAGCGCACCGGGCTTTGCCGCGTCGACGGCCAGCGTGTCGAGGTCGGTGGTGAGGATGTTCTGCAAAAAATGCTCGGCATCCGGGCCTGACACGGAAATGAGAGCGCGGTCTTTGAGCAGGGCAAAAGGCATGGGCGGCAAAGAACCTGATCTTGCAAAACGGTCGGCCTTTACGTAAGCCGACGATACTCCCCCCGCAAGAGACCGAACGCCCATGGCCACCACCTACGACCTCATCCTGACAGGCGGCACGGTGGTCAACCATGATGGCGAGGGCGCGCGCGATGTCGGCGTCAAGGGTGGTCGCATCGTCGCAATGGGCGATCTTCGCCAAGCTTCGGCCGGCGAAGCGATCGACTGTCGCGGGCTGCACGTCCTGCCCGGCGTCGTTGACAGCCAGGTGCATTTTCGCGAGCCGGGGCTGGAGCACAAGGAAGATCTCGAGAGTGGATCTCGCGCCGCTGTTCTGGGCGGGGTCACCGCCGTCTTCGAAATGCCCAACACCAATCCGCTGACCACCAGCGAGGCGGCGCTTGCCGACAAGGTGCGCCGCGCCACCAGCCGGATGCATTGCGACTTCGCCTTCTGGGTTGGCGGCACGCGCGAGAATGCCGATGATGTCGGTGAGCTCGAGCGGCTGCCGGGTGCTGCCGGGATAAAGGTGTTCATGGGCTCGTCCACCGGCGACCTGCTAGTCGAGGACGACGAGGGTGTCGCATCGATCCTGCGCAACACCCGCCGCCGTGCCGCCTTTCACTCGGAGGACGAGTTCCGGCTGCGCGAGCGCCTGGGCCTGCGCGTCGAGGGCGACCCGTCATCGCATCCCGTCTGGCGCGATGAGATCGCGGCGCTTCGCTGTACCGAGCGGCTGGTGCGCATCGCGCGAAACACCCGCGCCCGCATCCATGTGCTGCATATCTCCACTGCCGAGGAAATCATCTTCCTCCAACAGCACAAGGATGTCGCCACCTGCGAGGCGACGCCGCACCATTTGACACTCGCCGCCGACGACTATGCGCGGCTGGGCACGCTGATCCAGATGAATCCGCCGGTTCGCGCGGCCCGCCATCGCGACGGCGTCTGGCACGGCATTGCGCAAGGCATTGTCGATGTGCTCGGCTCCGACCACGCCCCCCACACGCTGGCCGAGAAGGCAAAGCCCTATCCGGCCTCACCGTCTGGCATGACCGGGGTGCAGACGCTGGTGCCGATCATGCTCGACCATGTCAATTCAGGCCTGCTGACCCTGCAGCGCTTCGTCGACCTCTCCAGCCACGGCCCGCAGCGCATCTTCGGCATGGCCAGGAAAGGCCGCATCGCCGCCGGCTACGATGCCGATTTCACCATTGTCGACCTCCAGCGGCGCGAGACCATCACCAATGCGCAAGCCGGCTCCAGGGCCGGCTGGACGCCCTATGACGGCAAGGAAGTCACCGGCTGGCCGATCGGCACCATCGTGCGCGGTCGTCGCGTGATGTGGGAAGGCGAGATCGTCACGCCAGGACAGGGCAGGCCGGTGGAGTTTTCCGAGGCGCTGCCGGCTTAGGCGGCCGGATAACGAACCACCATACGTGTCCTCGGCTACGGATCCCCGTTCGACCGCCAGGCGGGACAGGCCAATACCGCGGCGTATTTACTAACCAAAGCGGTGCATTGTTCTGCCAAATCCGTCACTCTCTTTGTTTGGACGCAATTCGGACGGAAAGCCGTTTCACACTTTTCCTGGAATTACTCTGGAAAGCATCCGGCAAGACAGACTCTAATTCTCGTTTATTGGGGGGAATTATGCTCAGATATATCTCCGCTATCTTGATCATTCTGGGTATGACTGAAGTTTCGGCAAATGCCCTGGATACCCCGAAGCAGGGTGTGTCTGAATTGAGCGGATCGGAATTCAACTACTCTATAATCGACCTGGGTTCGAACAAGAGACGCATAGAGGTCATTCATAACAGAGAAAAGTATGATGGGCCGCTGGCGGAGATGTCGTTCCGAGATCGGCATCTGCAAGTTTTTGGAATGGTGGCGAGATTGATCAAGGGTAGTTGCCAAAATGGCGTCAGCGCCCTGGGGAGTATAGCCGTAAGCAGGGATCCTGAACAAGACGAGGATCCCGACGCTGAGCATCCTCAAATTTTCACTTGGGAATACAGTTGTAAATAAGCGCCTCAACCGCGCAGGAGAGACAGCTATTCGCCGGCCGTTCAATCCCCGGCGACGAAAAACGTCCACTGCCCGGTGGGCGTAATGCCGACGCGGTAGAAGATGTAGGCTCCGAACTGCTTCATGTCGTCATAGTCGCCGGCGGTGACGATCTTGAACAGTTCGACCCGCTGCCTGGCGTTGAGCTTGTCCAGCGGCAGGGCGAAGAAATACGGCCAGACATAGAGTTCCTGCGGTGTGCCGACGTCTACATGGACATAGCCGGCATTGAGCACCTCTTCCAGGATGGCGAGGATTTCCTGACCTTCCTTGTCGCCCGATAGCCCTTTCAGGAAGGCGATCGGGTCGCCCTCGATTTCGCCCAGCGACAATTGGGTCATGGTGTCGCCCTTGCCGATCAGCGGCCGCAGCTTCTCGATGTCGCCGCTGACGCAGGCCTCGACCATCAGATCGCGCATGCGCCTGACGGGCTCGGGCAATTTGGAAAGGTCATAGACGACTTCGGGCACCGGCGCTTCTGGATCGGCACGCGGGTTGGCCACGCCGCCATCGTTGGCGGGGGCTTCCGGTTGGCTTTGTCCGGGCTCCGTGGGCGATTTCGGCTGGCTGGCGGCCGGTGGCGCCGTGCCGGGCAGATCGGGCATTGGCACTGAATTTTCAGACGGCGCCGTCTCACCATTGGCTGGTGGCCCGGCAGGAGCTGGAAGCTCCTCGCGCTTGATCTCGCTCAGCGCATAGGCAGGGTTGCTGGTCAGGACAAGCGCCAGCGGAACCGCGGCGCAAGAGGCGGCAAGCCAGATGCTGAGGACCACGCCGCGAGGCCGGCCTGACATCGAAAAATTCACCGCTTGCCTCTCCTTGGGCCTAGGCTGTTCAGGCATGATGCCCAAACGGCGCGCCGTCGTCAAAGAACCGGTAAGCTGGCGATGCACCCTCTGAGACGCGCGACGCCTAGTGCCGAAACCGCTCCGGCTCGAAGGCGCCGGCGATCACCTTTTCACGCATGCGATCGAGCAGGGCAAGGGCCGAGGTTTCGCCATTGGCTCGCAGCATCTCGCCGAACGCGGTTTCAAGCGCTGCCTCGGCGATGATTTCAGGTTCTATGCCGGCCGACAGACCTTCCGCCCAGGCCTCGCTATGGCTTTCCACCGCGGTCAGGCGCTTTTCTTCCCTGACCAGCGCGTCGATGTCGTTGACGCCATGTTCCATTTGCGATGTCCACCTTTTCAAGCGGCGGTCCGACGGGTCGGATCCGGCTTGGGCTGCCCCTATCTCACGCAGGCTAAGTAAGTATCTGTAAATACGACATTTTTTTGATCGTCTTTACAAACTTCGTCGCCTGCGTTCGGTCCGATTCAAACTTAGCCGATTAGACCGGTGAGCGGGATGAAAACCTTCAGTTTGAGTTAATTCCGCATTCGCGCGCTAACGTTTCGTTAATACTGTTGCGCAAGTGCAACACCAAGATTGCATCAACGTGCCGTGGATACAAGGCGGGTGCTCGAAAAGGCGTTCGCTAAACGCCGTCTGGCGCTCGTCAGTTGCCGTAACGCGAGGCGATGTCGCGCGACAGCGTCTCGCCTTCCTTCATGTAGCGGCTGATGGCTTCGGTCGCTGACGGCGTGCATTGGGTATAGGTGCCGCCGAAGGAACGGTAACCGCGGTTGAAGCTGGCGATGAAGCGGGCACGCCGCTCCGGATCGGGATTTTCCGAATCGATCAGCTTTTCCATCTCGGTGCGCCACTGGTCGCCCTTTTCGCCGCACAGATTGCGCAGGAAATGCAGCGACCCCAGCACCTCGGCCAGTCGCATCAGCCCGGGCTCGAACGGCGACTCGGCGGCCAGCGCCGGCTGCACGGCAAAAGCCGTGGCGGTGGCGATGCATGCGGCAAGGAACAGCGAGGTGCGGGTCATAAGTCTATCTGACGAAACATTTTGTCGCCTGCAAGGCGATTCTCGGAGCGGCAGATATGGGCCTGCTTCAGGCCAAAAGCTCTTCAGCCACCTCCATGACGTCACCCGCGAGCGGCAGCGTCGCCATTTCATCAAGACTATAGAAGGCGGCGGTCTCGGCATCGTCGCTGGCCGTCGCTTCGCCGCCGGCATAAACGGCGCCGAACACGGTCAGCAGATAGTCGACAGGGTGATTCTCGCCGCTGCCGTCGATGTGGATGTCGCGAAGCGGACGATAGTCCTGCGCCCGCAGCCCGGTTTCCTCCAGCAATTCGCGCACTGCTGCTTCTTGCAGCGTCTCGCCGGGCTCGACCTTGCCGCCGGGAAAGGCATAAAGCCCCTGCGACGGCGGCCGCGCCCGTTTGACCAGCAGCACCGTCCTGCCGCGCACGACGGCGACCGAGACTGCGGGAAGTATCTTGCGCTGCTCGTTCATCGATATCGATTCGCTTATGTGAGGCCCACCCTGTGGACCGGCTGGCAGCGAGCAGCTTTAGCGGTTGCGCAGCGCCGGTTCCATCGCCACGTTCGCGATCGGATCAATTCATCGAGCTTGCCAATGTGCGGACGCTTTGCCCTGACGGCGACGCCCGACCAGACCGCCGCCTTGCTCGGCCTGGCGGAGCTGGAGGATTTTCCGGCCCGCTACAACATCGCGCCGACGCAGCCGGTGCTGATGGCGTTGTCGGGGCCGCCGCGCATGCCGGGCTCGAATTTCCCGGATCGCCAGGCGATGCTGGTGCGCTGGGGGCTGATCCCCACCTGGGTCAAGGACACCAGGGAATTTCCGCTGCTCATCAACGCGCGTTCGGAAGGCGCTATTGAAAAAGCCTCGTTCAAAGCCGCCATGCGCCATCGCCGTGCCTTGGTGCCGGCCTCCGGCTTCTATGAGTGGCAGCAATCCGGCAGCGGCAAGAAGGGCCAGCCCTACTGGATACGGCCGCGGCATGGCGGGTTGATCGCCTTTGCCGGGCTGATTGAAACCTATGCCGAGCCGGGCGGTTCGGAAATGGACACCGGCGCCATTCTTACCGTCAACGCCAATGCCAGCATCGCCCATATCCATGACCGGATGCCGGTGGTGATCGCGCCGGAAGATTTCGCCCGCTGGCTGGACTGCCGCACGCTCGAACCGCGCGACGTGGCCGACCTGCTCAAACCCGCGCTGCCCGATTTCTTCGAGGCAATTCCGGTCTCCGACCTCGTCAACAAGGTCGCCAACACCGGGCCGGAGATACAGGACATGGGCATCGTCGAGCCCGGCAAGGTCAGGCGCCAGAAGCCCGGCGCGGACGACAGTCAGATGACGCTGTTTTAGAGCGCGTTCCCAAGAAGCCAGGTCCGGTCTTCGGGAAGAACCTGCTCAATAGGAAGAGCTGTTGTTTCAGGCGCGCTATAGGCGCCTCAGCCTTCCGTTCCGGCGCACGCCTTGTCGGCGGCCGGCACGATGCCTGTTCAGGCAGCGCGGGGCGAAGTGATTTTCGGCGCCGGCTTTTTATTCTTCGCGGTGTGGAGAAGGGCGGCGACGATCGCGGCCGGGCCGATCGCACGGTAGTGGTTGGCGAGCGCCGGTTGCTTGGCGCGGCTCGATTCCTGCTTGGTTCGTGACATCGATCTCTTCCCTGGTAACATTTCCGTGTCTGCGTTTGCCGGCCGAATCTGACCGAATCGTGACCTATGGTGGACTAGCCGGCGAATGTTTCATGACTGTGCCGACATGTTTAATAAAATGTTTCAGCGGCTCCTGACCTATGATCCAGCGACGCTTTTGCCGGAAGTTGCGACTTGACGGCAACACCGCCCAAGGCGATAAAGCCGCCGATGAAAACGTTTTTCGCCATTTGTGGCATTTGCATTATTGGCTAGCTTCGCGCTGGTCCGGACGTTTTCGCCTCATCTTTCCCCAGAGTGGACAAACGCCCCGGCCAGCAGGCTGGAGCCCGATTTGTGCCTTGGCACAGGTAAGGCTCTCTCCAGAACTTAACGGACCGGAAGGGCACGCATGTCTGACGCATCGAAGGGTCTCAGCCTCTACAACACGCTAACGCGGACGAAGGACGTGTTCGTCCCGATCGACCTGTCGAATGTGCGCATGTATGTCTGCGGCCCAACCGTCTACGACTTTGCCCATATCGGCAATGCGCGTCCGGCGATCGTCTTCGACGTGCTGTTCCGTTTGCTGCGTCACCTCTACGGCGAGGCTGGTGTCACGTATGTGCGCAACATCACAGATGTCGACGACAAGATTAACGCCCGCGCGCTGCGCGATTTCGGCGCCGAGATCGCGTCGGGAAACCTGACGCTCAACGAAGCGATCCGCCGCGTCACCGAAAAGACCGCCGATCAGTACCACAAGGATGTCGCCGCACTAGGCTGCTTGCCGCCGACGGTCGAGCCGCGCGCCACCGAGTTCGTGGCGCGCCGCGCCGACGGCAAGGTTGACATGATCACCCTCATCGAACGTTTGATCGAACGCGGCCACGCCTATGTCGCCGCCGGCGAAGTGCTGTTCGACACCGCCTCGATGCCGGATTATGGCGAGCTGTCGAAGCGCAATCTCGACGAACAGCAGGCCGGTGCGCGAATTGCCGTCGACGCTCACAAGAAGAACCCGGGCGATTTCGTGCTGTGGAAATTGTCGTCACCGGAAGAGCCCGGCTGGGACAGCCCATGGGGCAGGGGCCGTCCGGGCTGGCACATCGAGTGCTCGGCCATGTCGGCCGCGTATCTCGGCGAGGTCTTCGATATCCATGGCGGCGGCTTGGACCTGATCTTCCCCCACCATGAGAACGAGATCGCCCAGTCGCGTTGCGCCCACGGCACCGACGTCATGGCCAATGTCTGGATGCACAACGGCTTCCTGCAGGTCGAGGGCCAGAAAATGTCGAAGAGCGTCGGCAATTTCTACGCGATCGCCGAACTGCTGGAGACCGAAACTTTCGGCGGCCGCAAATGGCCGGGCGAGGTGCTGCGTCTGGCGATGCTGATGACGCATTACCGCGAGCCGATCGATTTTTCCGTGCGCAAGCTGGAGGAAGCCGAGAACACGCTGCGCAAATGGAAACGCGCGGCTGACCTGGCGCCGTCGGCAGGGCAGGTGCCAGATGACGTTGTGGCGGCGCTATCCGACGATCTCGCCACCTACGCTGCCTTCCAGCGGTTGACGCAGCTCGCCGGCGAAGCAGCGGAGGTTACCGGCAGCGGTCAGAACGCCGCAGCCGCTTCGCTGAAAGCGGCGCTTTTCTTTCTCGGCTTCGATATCGGCGCGGCCAAGGTCGACGAGGCAGCGATCGCCAAGGCGATCGCCAAGCGCTTGGAACTCATCGCCGCCAAAAACTGGGCCGAGGCCGACCGCATCCGCGACGAGCTTCTGGAGCAAGGCGTGCAGCTGAAGGACGGCAAGGATCCTGTCACCAGCGAACGCGTGACGACGTGGGAGGTGAAGCGGTGAGGGTGGCGCGAGACACCGTTGTAAGATTGGCGAAGGCGGCAGCGACAGCCAATCTCCCCCCTTGCGGGGGAGATGTCCGGCAGGACAGAGGGGGGTGTGAAGGAACGCCAGCGTTCCTTCTTGCCCACTTTCATTTCGGCCACTTTCTGAGAACGCAATGGCTGCCGGTTGAGACGCTGGCGGGACAGCACCCCCCTCTGTCCTGCCGGACATCTCCCCCGCAAGGGGGGAGATCAGCCCTCGCCTCGGTTTTCGCTAATCGCCAGCGCGGAGTGGCCTGAGCATGGGTCACGACCTCGTTCCATCGCGTCAGCGCAAGAATGCAAAGTCCATGCGTCGCGTCATGACCGATGCCGAGCTGAAACTGTGGAATGAGTTGCGGGCTCACCGGCTGATGGGGATGAGCTTTCGCCGAAAGGTACCGATTGGACCCTACATTGTCGACTTCGCCTGTTCGGCCCACCACCTCGTAGTCGAGGTTGATGGCAGTCAGCATGCCGACGTAGAAGATGCAGAACGCGACAAGGCACGCAGCGCTCAATTGAGTGCCAGTGGCTGGACCATCCTGCGCTTCTGGAACGACGACGTCATCCGCGATATCGACAATGCCTGCCAGCACATCGTCATCGGGGCCGGCTTGGCCGGCGCCGACGTGCCGGCGCCAGCAAGGGAGGAGCTTGTTTCATGATCGACCATCTCGGCATCAATGTCGCCGACTTCGACGCGTCGAAAGCCTTTTATGACCAGGCGATAGCGCCGCTTGGCGCCTCGCTGATCTACATGGTGCCACTGGAATATACCGGCGGCGCCAAGGTCGGTGGCTATGGCCGCGACCGGCCGGTGTTCTGGCTGCAGGCCAGCGATGACAGGCCGAGGACCCATCAGCACGTCGCCTTCACCGCGCGCAGCCGCGCCGAGGTCGACGCCTTCCATGCCGCTGCGCTCGCCGCCGGCGGCAAGGACAATGGCGGGCCGGGGCTGCGCCCGCATTATCACCCGGACTATTACGGCGCCTTCGTCTTGGATCCCGACGGCAACAATGTCGAGGCCGTCTGCCATGCGCCCGAATGACTATGAAACGGAGTGAGACGCCATGAGCCTCGACAACCGGCCGATCTACACCGGTGGCTGCCAGTGCGGCGCGGTGCGCTTTCGCGTCGAGGGTGCGCTGGGTGACGCCTCGATCTGCCATTGCCGCATGTGCCAGAAGGCGTTCGGCTCATTTTACGCGCCCCTGGTCTCGGTGCGTGGCGCCAAACTCGACTGGACGCGCGGCGAACCGAAATATTTCGCCTCGTCCAGCCATGTCGATCGTGGCTTTTGCGCCAATTGCGGCACGCCGCTGACCTTTACCGCGCCCGACGGCGTCGGCCTTGCCATTGGCGCCTTCGACAATCCGGCCGAAATCGTGCCGCTGATCCAGTGGGGCACCGAGGCAAAACTGCCTTATGTCGACACCCTTCCGCAATTGCCGGGCGAGGACACGATGGCCGACATGTCGTCGGCGCCTTATCTTGCCGAGCTTGTCTCCTACCAGCATCCCGATCATGACACCGAACAATGGGACACCGAACACCGGCCGCCAGAGGGAAAATCATGACCGATGAAGTTCGGACCGGCGGCTGCCAGTGCGGTGCCGTGCGTTTCCGCATCAAGGGCAAGCTCGGCCGGGCGTCCATCTGCCATTGCCGCATGTGCCAGAAACAGTTCGGTTCGTTTTTCGGCGCGCTGGTGACAGTGCCCAAGGATGGCGTCGAATGGATGCGCGAAGAGCCCACCTATTTCCAGTCGTCGGTCAACATCGATCGCGGCTTCTGTTCCCGCTGCGGTACACCGCTGACCTATCGCCAACCTGGCGCACTGGAGATCGCCATCGGCGCCTTCGACGACCGCTCCGATCTGGCGCCGCAGATCCAGGTCAACTACGCGGTCCGATTGCCTTGGGTGGAAACGATCTTTGACCAGCCCGTGCATCAGGATCCGGATTTCTACTCCCGCCAGGAGCAGATCATCTCCTTCCAGCATCCCGACCACGAAACCACGGACTGGCCCGCGCACGGCCTGAAGATATGAGCAATGAAATGAACAGTGAACTTCGTACTCTTTATCCAGAGATCGAGGCGTTCGAGTCCGGCATGCTCGATGTCGGCGACGGCCATCATATCTACTGGGAGCGCTCCGGAACCAGGGGCGCCAAGCCGGCCGTTTTCCTGCATGGCGGTCCCGGCGGCGGCTTCTCGCCAAAACATCGGCAATTGTTCGACCCGAAGCTTTACGACGTCATCCTGTTCGACCAGCGCGGCTGCGGGAAATCGACACCCAACGCCTCGCTCGAGGCCAACACCACCTGGCACCTGGTTGCCGACATCGAGCGGCTGCGTGAGATGTGCGGCTTCGAAAAATGGCTGGTGTTCGGCGGCTCGTGGGGCTCGACGCTGGCGCTGGCCTATGCCGAGACGCATCCTAATCGCGTCAGCGAGCTTGTCGTGCGCGGCATCTACACGCTGACCCGCGCCGAACTCGAATGGTACTATCAGTTCGGCGTCTCCGAGATGTTCCCCGACAAATGGGAGCGTTTCCTGGCGCCAATTCCTGAAGCCGAGCGCGGCGACATGATGGCCGCTTACCGCAGGCGGTTGGTCGGCGCCGATGGCAAGGCGCAGCTGGAAGCCGCCCTTGCCTGGAGCCTGTGGGAAGGTGAGACGATCACGCTGCTACCGGAGCCGGAGACCAGCGACAAGTTCGGCGAGGACCACTTCGCCATCGCCTTTGCCCGCATCGAGAACCACTATTTCGTCCACGCCGGCTGGCTGGAGGAGGGGCAGCTTCTGCGCGATGCCCATAAGCTCGCGGATATTCCCGGCACAATCGTCCACGGCCGCTACGACATGCCGTGCCCGGCGCGCTATGCCTGGGCCCTGCACAAGGCCTGGCCGAAGGCGGATTTCCACCTCATCGAAGGCGCCGGCCATTCCTATTCGGAGCCGGGGATTCTGGATCGGCTGATACGCGCGACGGATGGGTTTGCGGGGAAATGACAGCGCGTGGCACCCCCCTCTGTCCTGCCGGACATCTCCCCCTCAAGGGGGGAGATTGGCTGTCATCGGCGCTTTCGCAAATCTCCGTCGCTGCAGGAAACGATCCGACGCTAAAGCTGCCGATCTTCCCCCTTGAGGGGGAGATGGCCGGCAGGCCAGAGGGGGGTGCTCGCGCGCCAACAGAACAATGACCAAACAACGCCTCTATCTCTTCGACACAACCCTCCGCGATGGCCAGCAGACGCCGGGCATCGACTTTTCCGTCGAGGACAAGATCGCGATTGCCAAGCTGCTCGATGAGTTCGGCATGGACTATGTCGAAGGCGGCTATCCGGGCGCCAATCCGACCGACACCGCCTTCTTCCAGCAGAAGCGCACGGCGAAGGCAAAGTTCGTCGCCTTCGGCATGACCAAGCGGGCAGGCGTGTCGGCGTCCAACGACCCGGGCCTGGCAGCGCTCGTGCAGTCCAAGTCCGACGCCATCTGCTTCGTCGCCAAGAGCTGGGACTATCATGTCCGCGTCGCGCTCGGCTGCACCAATGAGGAAAACCTCGACTCGATCAACGCGTCGGTCGAAGCAGCTGTTGCCGCCGGCAAGGAAGCGATGGTCGATTGCGAGCATTTCTTCGACGGCTTCAAGGCCAATCCCGACTATGCGCTGGCCTGCGCCAGGACCGCCTATGATGCCGGCGCGCGCTGGGTGGTGTTGTGCGACACCAATGGTGGCACGCAGCCCTCGGAAGTGCGCGCCATCGTCGACAAGGTCATTGTTTCAGGCATTCCGGGCGGCCATCTCGGCATCCATGCCCATGACGACACCGGCCAGGCGGTGGCCAATTCGCTCGCCGCCGTCGAGGCCGGCGTGCGCCAGATCCAAGGCACGCTGAACGGCATCGGCGAGCGCTGCGGCAACGCCAATCTGGTCTCGATCGTACCGACGCTGGCGCTGAAGCCGGCCTTCGCCAATCGCTTCGAAACTGGCATCTCGGTTGAAGCGTTGACCGGTATTTCACGGCTTTCCCGCGCCTTCGACGAATTGCTGAACCGCGCTCCGGAAGCGCAGGCGCCCTATGTCGGCGCCTCGGCCTTCGCCACCAAGGCCGGCATCCATGCCTCCGCACTGGCCAAGGAGCCGGCGACCTATGAACATGTGCCGCCCGAGGCGGTAGGCAACCGCCGCCGCGTTATGGTTTCGGACCAGGGCGGCAAGGCCAATTTCCTCGCCGAGCTGAAGCGGCGCGGCATCGATGTGCCCAGAGACGACCATCGTCTCGATGCGCTGATCTCGGTGGTCAAGGAGCGCGAGGCCGAGGGCTACGCCTATGAGGGCGCCGATGCCTCCTTCGAGCTGTTGGCGCGCAAAATGCTGCACGGCCTGCCGGAGTTCTTCAACGTCACTTCGTTCCGCTGCATGGTCGAGCGCCGCTTCGATGCCAACGGCCAGTTGAAGACGGTCTCCGAAGCCATCGTCAAGGTGATGGTCGAGGGCGAGGAGAAAATGTCGGTGGCCGAAGGCCACGGCCCGGTCAACGCGCTCGACATCGCGTTGCGCAAGGACCTCGGCAAATTCCAGAGCGAGATCGCCGACATGGAGCTCGCCGATTTCAAGGTGCGTATCCTCAATGGCGGCACCGAGGCGATCACTCGCGTCCTGATCGAATCGCATGACGGCACCGGCGCACGCTGGTGGACGGTCGGCGTGTCGGAAAACATAATCGACGCCTCCTTCCAGGCGCTGATGGATTCGATCGTCTACAAGCTGATGAAGAACCGCGACATGGCGGGATTGGTGGCGGCGGAGTAGGGTTGCAAGACGTGGGTTTCCTCGCCCCCCGAAGTGGGGCGAGGAACTGGCGCCGCCCCTTGAGCCATCAGCGGAAGTCCATTGATCCATCATAATTTTGCGATGGTTTTGGATGGCCCACTGGGCCATAGCGTTTGCCATGGCCAGCGACACGATCCAGCCCGACGCCGACTCCAAAGCCCGCAGCGGCTTTCTCCTCGCGCTCGGCGCTTATCTGCTATGGGGCCTGTTGCCCTTCTACATGAAGGCGGTTGCGCATCTGCCGCTGATCGAGGTGATCGCCCACCGCATCGTCTGGTCGGTGCCGATTGCTGCTGCAGTGCTGGTCTGGGCCGGCCGCACAGCCGATTTCAAGGCGGCGATCCGCTCGCCGCGCAGCATCGCCATGGCGGCGCTGACGGCGACCCTGATCTCCGTCAACTGGGCCATCTATGTCTGGGCGATCTCGGTCGACCGCACCGTCGAGACCGCGCTCGGATACTACATCAACCCACTGGTCAGCATCGTCGTCGGCGCGGCTCTTCTCGGCGAGAAGCTCGACCGGCTGCAGATCGCGGCCGTGGCACTGGCGGCGATCGCCGTTGCCGTGCTCACCGTTGACGCCGGCAAATTGCCCTGGGTGTCGCTGGCGCTGGCCTTTTCCTTCGCCGCCTACGGCTTCTTCCGCAAGACGCTGCCGATCGGCCCGAGCCAGGGCTTTCTGCTCGAAGTGCTTTTGCTCTCGGTGCCGGCGCTTGCCTACATCGTCTTCCTGGTCGTCAACGGCCAGGACCATTTCATCTCCAGCAACGGCACCGATATGGCTTTGCTCATCGGCTGCGGCCCAGTCACCTCGGTGCCGCTGCTTCTGTTCGCCTTCGGCGCCAAGCTTCTGCGCCTCTCCACCATCGGCATCATGCAGTACATCGCACCGACCATGGTGTTCCTGATCGCCGTGCTGATTTTCGACGAGCCGTTCGGCACCACGCAAGCAATTGCCTTCGCGCTGATCTGGGCGGCATTGGCGATGTATTCCTGGTCGATGTTTCGTGGCCGTGAAATCCGCCCGGTGGCGTTGGCCCCGAAGTAGGGAGCCTTTCGATGTACGTGCTGCATATCGCCAACAAGAACTATTCGTCATGGTCGCTGCGGCCATGGGTGCTGATGCGCACCCTCGACATTCCGTTCGAGGAGCAATTGACGCCGTTTCCGACCGGGCCCAGTTTCGATCTCTACCGGGCGTTCTCGTCCAGCGGGCGCGTGCCTTGCCTGGTGGATGACGGCTGGGCTGTCTGGGATTCGCTGGCTATTGCCGAGTATCTCGCCGAGCGCCACCACGGTGTGTGGCCTGCCGAGGCCAAGGCGCGAGCCTGGGCGCGCTCGGCCGCCGCCGAAATGCATTCTGGTTTCACGGCCTTGCGCGGCGCATGCCCGATGAATTGCGGCTTGCGGGTAAAACCATTGCCGATGTCGGACGCGCTGAAGCAGGATCTGTTCCGTTTGGGCGATCTCTGGGACGATGGCCTTGCCCGGTTCGGCGGGCCGTTCCTTGCCGGCGGCCACTTCACCGCCGTCGATGCCTTCTTCGCCCCGGTGGCGTTCCGCGTCCAGTCCTATGGATTGTCTTTCGAAGGGGCAGCTGCAGCCTATCCCGCGCAATTGCTTGGCCTGCCGGCCATGCAGGAATGGTATGCCGCGGGTCTCGCCGAGACCTGGCGGGAGCCGGACCATGAGGCGGAGGTCGCTGCCGCCGGCACCATCGTCGAGGATCTTCGCGCTACGGCGTGATGGGCATTCCAGGAAAAGCGCGTCGCGTTCCCTTGGGAATTGAGTGAAAACAAAGGGATCGAGGCGTTACGTCCGCCCGAGCCGCCTTACGAACATGTAGGTCGCCGCGGCGATCACGATCGAAACCGCCGAGACCACCCAGAAGCCCATCGGCGTATTGACCATGGGCAGGCCACCGACATTCATGCCGAACAGGCCTGATATGATGGTCATCGGCAACAGCACCGCCGTCATCACCGACAGCACATAGAGCAGCTGGTTGGACTGCATTGTCAGCTTGGCCATCAACTCGTCCTGCAGCAACCTTGCGCGTGCCTGCAACTGCTCGCCGTCGTGATAGAGCGTGTGTGCCCGGTGCGAGAGCCTTGTCGCCATGTCATTGATCCGATCGGGCAGCTCATTGCGATGCGAATGGTCGAGATGGCGAAAAAGGTTTGTGAGCGTCGCCATCTGCCGGTGGATGACCACCAGTTGACGCCGCGCGTCGACCAGCGACTGCCGCTCGCCGTGCCAGGCATCGCGCACGATAACGGTCCTCGATGCCGTCCAGCGTATCGCCAAGACCGTGGAGCTCGGCCGCCATGCCGTCGAGCGACTGGCCCATGACCGCTTCGACCAGGTCGGCGGGGGAGCGGAATTTGCGCGAGCCGCTCTCCACCGCCTTGCGGATGAGATCGACCGATTCCAGTGGCTGCTTGCGCGCGCCGATCAGCGTCTTGTCGTTGAGCGCAAAACGGAAATGGCCGAGCCCGCGCGCTTCCGCCGAATAGTCGTGGCGCAGATCCGGCAGGTCGCCATAAAGCCAGGCGTCCTCGAGATCGATGTGGCAACCCTGGCTGGCGCCGAGGAAAGCTTCGCGCACCGGCCCGGGCAGAGCCTGCTCGGCGGCGATCTCATGACGGGCGCGCAGGTCGGACAGCTGGTAGCTGCGCCATGTCCATGCAACCTCGGCCGCGTCCTTGGTGCGCAGGCCCTCGGCGGTGAAATGGTAGATGAAGAACAGCCCGTGCTCGTCGGGCAGGTAAGGCGACAGGCCTTCCGCGTTGAGAGCAATGTTCGCGGCTCGCCTCGCCAAGAAATTTCGACCAGGTTCAGATTTCGACTATGCCGACGCGCGGATGCCGACCCGTCCTTCGTAACACGAGTGAGGCGGGTTCCGTGTGACGGTTTCTTGACAGGCGATCACAGTTTGTCGAGCAGCGTTTAGAGTGTTTGCTGCTATCGCCGACGAATGGAGCTCACCCATCGCAACGGTCCGGTCAATCGCCAGCTGCGTGACGCAAGCGCCGCATCGCGCTCCGCCACCAGGTCGTCTCGGATCCTGGCCAGCGCGCTACGCTCGGCTACGAGGCCGTCTTGGGCCAGGGCGAGCGCGTCACGCTCCGCCATGAAGCTGTCTCGGGCTTGGATGAGGTCCTGCTGGGCGTGAGCAAGCGCGTCACGCTCCGCCATGAAGCTGTCTCGGTCTCGGATGAGGGCCTGTTGGGCGTCAGCGAGGGCGTCACGCTCGACGATGCCCTTTTCCAGTTCGCCGTGTAGCCGTTTAGCGGCCAGGTTCCCTGCGGTAACGGCCTTGCCAACCACATCGCAGCTCTCATCGAACGTCGCCCGCACCCTGTCGAGCTGGTCGCGCAAGTCCTGGCTGTCGCCTTCAGACGCCATACTGCGCAAAATGGCATAGGCGCTGCGGACTAATGGCGTGGCATCCGGATGGTTTTGCAGATCAGCGACCGAGGCCCGCTGATGATGCAGGTCCTTGTCCAGGAACTCGGCGATTGCGGTGTCGGCCTGATCGGACGTGACAGGCCAGACGATTCCGGTCTCCCTGGCCGCGCGGTCCATCTGATGTCGCCAGTCGCTCAACAGGTCTTCGTGGCGCAGGATACAGCGCGGCATGTGTCGCGAATGATGCTCCGCTTCGAGCACGTGCCTGAGCCACAGCATGAACGCTGTCGGCAGTTCCATTTGATCCCGTTCCTGCAGCGAACAGGCGACTTCGAGCGGGTTGCGGACAGGCAGAAATGCGATCGGGTCAATCCTGAGATCGGCCAGGATCGAGGCTATGAAGGGGAGGAACCGGCAGATCCGCGGATCCTTGACGAAAAACAGGGGGGCATCGCCGAACTCGCTGGCAATGATCGCCGTCATCATGGGCCGAAATCGCTCGGCTGCCGGCGACTGCAGCCACTGCCGATCTAGCGGCAGCCAATCTTGCCAGGAGGAGGCGGCCGCCGTGAGCAGGTGGTCGTCGGCGATGGTGAGTGGGGTACTTTCCCAATGTCCCTTGGGATTGTGGAGGCTCCCGGGCAGCAGATGTTTCGGCGGCGTGGCTCCATGCGCGGCGACGAGGGCGCCGAGCGCCGAGGTGCCGCTGCGGTGCATTCCGAGGACCAGGATCGCCGTCCTTGGTTCCGACGCGATCTCGCCCTTCGCGGCCTTCAATCGCTCGCGCGGATTCATCTCCCCTTTGTCTCGCTCTCCAAATTTCCGTTCCCGCCCAATGTTCTCCGTTAACCAACTGCGAAGCGGGCTGCAAATGGAAATCGTCGCCAACGTGCTTACATTGCGCACAAGACGGAGCTCAAGAAAAGCTGGACAGATCGAAGTCAGCTGCCCCAACGCTACAGATCCTTGCCAAGCAGATGCAGTCGATCAGTGGCTTCGCATTGGACTTCTGCTTCTGGGCCAGGCTGGCCTTGTTGCTGTCGCCGATCCAGATGTTGCCCAGTGTTTCGTAGCCGGCAGCCTTGAGCGCCAGCACGACGCGGCGCAGTTGATGCGCCAGGCCGACGACACCAACCGGGCTCAATTCCTGGCCGCCTGCGCCAAGGCCGGCTTCGTCCTCACATCTTGTCAATTACAGACTGCACGCCTTCCGTCGGCGCATCGACCGACGACCCCGCCACCATGATGGCGGCGACGATGGCCTCGGGGTCTTCGACCACCAGCGGCTTGACCCGTTGCGCGGTGTGGATGAAGCCTTCGCTGGCCATATGGTCGAGCAGCGCCAGCATCGGATCCCAGAATCCTTGAACGTTGGCGAAGACGATCGGCTTGCGGTGATGGCCGAGCTGGCCCCAGGTCATGATCTCGACGATTTCCTCGACCGTGCCGATGCCGCCGGGCAGCGCCACAAAGGCGTCGGATTTCTCGAACATCTTGTGCTTGCGCTCGTGCATGTTGTCGGTGATCAGCAACTCGTCGAGCCGGTCAAGCGCGGTTTCGGTCGCCTCCTTGTTGATGAGGAAGCGCGGAATGATGCCCGTTACCTTGCCGCCGGCCTTGAGCGCGCCTTCGGCGACTGCGCCCATAATGCCTTTGGTGCCGCCGCCATAGACCAGCCGCAGGCCGGCTTTGGCGAGCGAGCGGCCAAGCAGGTGCCCGGCCTTGGCATAGATTTCATCGCGGCCCGGAGACGAGCCGCAATAGACGCAGACGGATCGAATCGTGTTCATTCGTGATTGGTGATTGGGTCTGAATGCGGGGTCAAGCCCCAAGGGCTGACAAGCCCGGGCTTTTTCTTGTCGGTGCCGGCAAAACACGCTAGACCGGCTTCAGGTGGCTAAGGGGTAGGGGAAATATGGCTGTTAATCCATTGAAGGCGTTTCTGTTCGCGGCCGGTGGGACCGTCGCGGTCGTCGGAACCGCCTATGTATCGGGCGCACTCGACCCGTATCTGAATCCCACGCCGCCTGCGGCGATTGCATCGCTGACGCCGCCGGCTGAAAAGCCGGCCGATCCGGGGACCGAGGGAAGGCTGCCGCCGGCGCCCGCCGCGCCCACCGATGCCAAGGCTCCCGCAGCACCCGCGCCTGCCGACGCAACGGCTCCCGCGACCGAAGCTGCGGCTCCGGCGGCACCTGCCGCGCCCGCTGCTGCCCCAACAACCCCAGCGCCGGCCGCGGCCGGCCCGGTTGCGCCGAGCTTCGACGTCGTGCGCGTCGAAAGCAACGGCTCGATCGTCGTTGCCGGCAATGCTGCGCCCAATTCGAAGGTCGAGATCCTCAACGGCTCCTCGGTGCTTGGCTCGACTGTCGCCGGTCCGGACGGCGCCTTCGTCATCGTTCTCGACGATCCGCTGAAGCCCGGCGACTATACGATTGGGTTGCGCGCGACGGCCGGCGATGTGGTTACCCCTTCCGTGCAGACCGCCGTCGTTTCGGTTCCCAAGGACGCCGCCGGCCAGGTGCTGGCGATGGTCGAGGAACCCGGCAAGCCGGCCGAGCTGCTTAGCGTCCCGGCGCCTGAGACCAAGCCCGCGGCACCGGCCGCCGGCGATCAGGCCGCTGCCCCAGCCGCTGAGGCGCCTGCTACGGCTGCGCCTGCCGTGGCCGCTGAAACAGCACCTGCTGCTCCGGCTGTGGAAGCCGCAACTGCCCCTGCAGCGCCAGCAGTACCTGCAGCGCCGCCGGCGGCAGGCGTGGCTGCACCCAAGATCGTCGTCGAGGCGGTCGAGATCGACGGCAACAAGATCTTCGTCGCCGGTCTGGCTGACGCCGGCCGCAAGGTGCGCGCCTATGCCAATGATATCCTGCTTGGCGATGCGGTGACCTCGCCCGACGGTCATTTCCTGGTCGAGGCGACGCGCGACATCCCGGTCGGCAGCTACACCATCCATGTCGACGGTCTCGACGCCGACGGCGTGAAGGTCGTGGCCCGCGCCGCCGTGCCGTTCGAGCGCGAACCCGGCGAAGCGATCGCCGCCGTGGCGCCCGCGGAGGCCAAGCCCACCGAGACCAAGCCCGCCGAAGCAAACCCTGCTGAGCCGGCCGCACCGGCTGCTGCCGAAGCACCGGCCGCTCCGAAGCCTGCGGCGCCAGCCACTATCGCGGCTGCCCCTGCGAAGCCCGCACCGGCTGCTGCCGCATCCGCACCAGCCGCACCGGCAGCGCCCGCCGCTGAGGCTCCAGCCGTCGTCGCGGCGGCAACGCCCGACCTGCCCGAGACGGTGGCGCCAAAGCTCGAACATGCAGACGGCGCGGTCATCATCCGCAGGCACGACACGCTGTGGCGGATCTCACGGCGCGTCTACGGTCACGGTGTGCGCTTCTCGACCATTTATCTCGCCAACCAGGACCAGATCAGCGATCCCGACCGCATCTGGCCGGGGCAGGTGTTCAAGGTTCCGGAAAAGTCCAAGGAAGGCGAAGCCGCCGACCTCAAGGCGATGGGCGAGCAGGTGACAACGGCGCCGGCGAAGACGCAGTAGCGGCCGAGCGCTTGATCTCCTCCCTTGAGGGGGAGATGGCCGGCAGGCCAGAGGGGGTCGCCGCGCATAGAACGCCGACCTTCTCTTTGCTGCAAACGACGTTGCATCAGGACGTACCGACCCCCTCTGTCGCCTTCGGCGACATCTCCCCCTCGAGGGGGGAGATTAGGTCGCTCTACCCATCGGGTTAGCTTGCCACGCACCCGTTCATCGTCTATCGCCGATGAACGATGGCAGACTCGCTCACTGAACCAGACCACGCAAACTGCGCACCGCCCCAAAGCCGCGCCGTTGCCGCGAGCTTCGCCGCACTCTCGCACCCGGCGCGCATCGAGATCCTTAGACATCTCTCGGCCAGCAATTCCTGCTGCTGCCGCGAGGTGGTCGATCATCTCGATCTGGCGCAGTCCACCGTGTCCCAGCATCTGAAGATCCTGGTCGAAGCCGGGCTGGTCCGCTTCGAGCCCGACCGCCAGCGCTCGCGCTATCAACTCGACCGCGCCGCGCTCGCCGACGTTTCCGCATCGCTGACCGCACTCGTCAATTCCTGCTGCTCCGGCCGCTGATTTCTCACCCAAAAGGCAAGACAAGTGGCAGAAAAAACCGTTTCCGATAGCTCGACCTTCAGCACCTTGCGCAATCTGTGGCCCTATATGTGGCCGGCCGACCGCGCCGATCTCAGGGCACGCGTCACCTGGGCAACGCTGCTTCTGGTCGTTGCCAAGCTGACACTGGTTGCCGGGCCGTACTTCTTCAAATGGGCGACCGATTCTCTGGCCGGTGACGCCAAATCGCCGCCGCCGCTGCCGTCCTTCCTGCTGGCGCCGGTGATGCTGGTCGTCGCCTACAATGTCGTGCGGCTGGTGCAACTCGGCTTCAACCAGCTGCGCGATGCGCTGTTTGCCCGTGTTGGCCAGTATGCGGTGCGCCAGCTTGCGTTCCGCACCTTCGTTCACATGCACCAGTTGTCGCTGCGCTTTCACCTCGAGCGCCGCACCGGCGGCCTGTCGCGCATCATCGAGCGCGGCACCAAGGGCATCGAGACGATCGTGCGCTTCATCATGCTGAACACGGCGCCGACCATCCTCGAATTCGCGCTGACCACCGGCATCTTCGCCTACACTTATGGCTGGAAATATGTGGTCGTGGTGGCGGCCACGGTGTGGCTCTACGTCTGGTTCACGGTGCGCGCCAGCGACTGGCGCATCTCGATCCGCCGCGACATGAACGACAGCGACACCGACGCCAACACCAAGGCGATCGACTCGCTGCTCAACTACGAGACCGTCAAATACTTCAACAACGAGGGTATGGAGGCTGAGCGCTTCGACCGTTCGATGGCGCGCTATGAAATGGCGGCGACCAGGATATGGACCTCGCTCGGCTGGCTGAATTTCGGCCAGGGCATCATCTTCGGTCTCGGCACCGTCATCGTCATGTGCATGTCGGCGCTGGAGGTGCAGGCCGGCACGCAGACGGTCGGCGATTTCGTCTTCATCAACGCCATGCTGATGCAGCTTTCGGTGCCGCTCAATTTCATCGGCTTCATCTACCGCGAAATCCGCCAGGGGCTGACCGACATCGAGCAGATGTTCGAGCTGCTCGATGTGCCGCAGGAAATCACCGACAAGCCGGATGCCAAGCCGCTCACTGTTACAGCCGGCAAGGTCGAGTTCCGCGACGTGCACTTCGCCTACGACCCCAGCCGCAAGATTCTGAAGGGCGTCTCCTTCGAAGTTCCGGCCGGCAAGACGGTGGCCATCGTGGGCCCGTCCGGCGCCGGCAAGTCGACGATTTCGCGGCTCTTGTTCCGCTTCTACGACGTCCAGGGCGGTCAGGTGCTGATCGACGGCCAGGATGTCCGTGATGTGACGCAGGCGAGCCTGCGCGGCGCCATCGGCATGGTGCCGCAGGACACCGTGCTGTTCAACGACACCATCGCCTACAACATCCGTTACGGCCGCATCGGCGCCAGCGAGGAAGACATGCAGAAAGCCGCCGAGCTTGCCCAGATCGGCCCGTTCATCGAACGACTGCCCGAAGGCTACCGCTCGATGGTCGGCGAGCGCGGGCTAAAACTGTCGGGCGGCGAAAAGCAGCGCGTGGCGATTGCCCGCACGATTTTGAAGGCGCCGCCGATCCTGATGCTCGACGAGGCGACCTCGGCGCTGGACAGCCACACCGAACAGGAGATCCAGGCCGCCCTCGACCTGGTCAGCAAGGGCCGCACCACCATCGTCATTGCCCATCGCCTATCGACGGTGATCACGGCCGACGAGATCATCGTACTCAAGGACGGCGAGATCGCCGAACGCGGCACCCATGCCGAGCTGATGCGCCAACACGGCCTCTACGCCTCGATGTGGGACCGCCAGCGCGAAGCGACGGAAGCCGAGGAGAGGCTGCGCATTGCTAGGGAGAGCGATGAGCTGGGTGTGGTTGTGCGCAGAAGGACTTCGGAGGTGAGCTAGGCGGCGGAGCGCCGATCTCCCCCCTTGAGGGGGAGATGTCGCCGAAGGCGACAGAGGGGGTCGCCGCGCGTGGAGCGCTAACCTTCATCGGTCGCAAGGGGGGCGCATCCAGTCGAACCGACCCCCTCTGGCCTGCCGGCCATCTCCCCCTCAAGGGGGGAGATATGCAGCGTCGTCGCCATCATCACCACCGAAATTTTCCCCTTGACCTCAACCTAAGTTGAGATCGCAAACCCGTTCCTGAGCCACCGAACCCAAGTCGTTCAAGAACGGAGACAGATTCAAATGGATAAACTTGCCGAGGCAGCCGTGTTCAGGGTCGACAAATTCGTCGTTCCTGCCGAGGCCCGTGAAGAAATCCTTCGCAAGGTCAGGGCAACGCATGAACTGCTGCGCCTGCAGCAAGGCTTCGTCCAGGATTTCGTGCTCGAGCAATTTTCGGGTCCGGGTGAGTTCAACCTGGTCACCATTGTCGAATGGGAAAACCAGGCGGCCGTCGACAATGTCGTGCCGATCGTCAAGGCGGCCCACGAGCGGGCGGGCTTCAACCCGCAGGAGACCATTGCCCGGCTGGGTGTGAAGGCCGATATCGCCAACTATCAGCGTCTGCCTGAGATGTAGGAGGGCCAGCCCGTGCCAGGTGCTGGCGCCTCGACGCTCAGCACCTGGCCGGTGCGGGCATCGCTGATCATGTTCTCGAAACCACGCCATTCGGCGGCGACGATGAACAGTGTCGTGCCATCCGGCCCGCCCAGCATGCAGGCAAAGCAGCCGCGATCGGCATCGACTGTCTGCAACACCTCGCCACCTTCGCGCACCCGCACGCAGCGCTTGTTGGGAACATCCGCGTACCAGGCAGCCCCTTCGGCATCGAGGCAGATGCCGTCGGGAAAGCCATCGAGATCGGCCCAGACCCGGCGGTTGGAAAGCCCGCCATCCTCCGCGATATCGAAGGCGGTCAGCCGGTTGGCATGCGACTCCGCCACGATCAGTGTCCTGTTGTCCGGCGTCACCGCCATGCCGTTGGCGAAAGCGATGTTCTCGGCCACTTGTCGAACCGAGCCGTCCGGCGTGATCAGCACGATGGTGCCGGGCCCGAAATGCTCGCCCGGTGCAGGCGCCGACCCGCCGCCATTGACATAGATGTTGCCGCGCCCGTCGACGACGATCTCGTTCCACGGGCTCTTTGACAGTTCTCTCAAATCGGCATGGGTGGCGAGCGTCCCGTCCGCCTCCTGCCGCAGCAACAGCCCTTCGCGCCCCGAAATGACCAGCAGCCGCCCGTCCGGCAGCCAGTCGATCGAATAGGGTAGTATCGCAGGCACCGTGAGCATCACCTCGGTCTTGCCGCCCACACCCACCGCGATGATCTCTCCGGTTCCCCAGTTGCAGAGCCACAGGCGTCCGTCGTGCCAGCGGGGAGACTCTCCGAAAGCGAGGCCTTCTGTAATGACCTTGGCGTTCAGGGCGACTGATTTCGACGATGGCATCTCTGACCCTGGTTTGTCGACTCGCCGCAATTCGGCATTGTCGCGAAGCGCTTTCCTGCCAAGGACGTGTGAATCTGTGGCGCCCCGACATGACCGACAATTTTGGCAAACCATCGTGCGGATGCCTCTGGATCAGAGTGCCTTTAATCCTTGAGGGCAGCTGATATTGTCGCGTCGGAAATAACCCGTTCGCGCAAGTTTTGCGACCAAGAGAGTATTTTCGATGTTCGGTTTCTTTTCCCGCAAATCCAAGAAAACGCCCGAGAAGTCGGCATCAGATTCTGGAAAGCAGTTGGAATTCGGCCTGCCGTTGCCGGTCGTCGTACTGCGTTCGAACGTCGAGGATCCTGATGAAGAGCCGTTTTTTCTCGTCTTCGCTGTCATGCAATTCGTCACAGCGATGGTTTCCAAAGGACTCTATCGTTATCCCGAAATCGACACCAAGGCGATGCAGGTCCTTCATGCCGACTCGTACTCTTCGGAGGTAAAGAACGGCGGCCATAGTCAATTCATCCACAATGCCGGGCAGGAAATCGGCGCCATGATTGCCAACGCACGAGCTGGACTCACTGCTTGTGGCGCAAAGGGCCAGCTTGCGACTTTGGAAAAGATGTCCAGCTGGATTGCAGACCATCCCAACGAAGCCGCCCAGCAGACGGGCTTCGAGGGCGGGCGGGATGATTTTCTCGATACACTTGATCATGCGTTCTACGTTGCGGATGAGGCCGCGCCCATGGAAAACCTTTTGGCGCGCTGGATCGCGTCATGGCCTGATCTGCAAGTTGTCGATAGTGACGATTACGACGACGTCATACACCGGCTGGTGATGGCCAATCCGAAGCGCGAAGGCAGGCTTCTTCATAAGTCCGTTGGCAACTTGGCAGGCCAGATGATCTTCAGCTGGCGCGATGTCGGGGCCGGCCTTGCCTGCGCCAAGATCGCGCCGCCCGAGATCAAAATCGCGTTCGGCATGGCAAGGATGCTGAACATAGAAGGAGAGAAACAGCTGGTTTTTCAACTTCAGACCAGCGCGAAGAAGACCCGACTATGCAGTGCGACGGAGACACACGTCACGGTCTACGAGTACATCGCTCCAGAAGAGTTGCTTGTCATACCGCCAGGCGAGAGCCCGCTAGCGGCTAACGCCCCGAAAGTTGGCGCCAAGCTTGGCATTGCTGAAGAGACCGAGATCACAGCGGTCATTGAGCTGGCGGAACAATACCATGCTCCCGCCGCCGTCGACCTCCTGCTCCGCAAGGCAGGCTTCGACCCGACGGATGCCATCGTTTCTGCGAATTCGGTGGTGCAGAAGGAGGAAGGAGCAATCGTGAATTGGGTGGTGCTGGCATCAGGCCAAGTCTTCCTTTTCCAATCGTTGCGGAACGGCGGTGTGCTCTTGCGCGGCAAGGATGATGAAAGCCTCGCTGAGGCCGCTATGGCCGAGCTCAATGCCCACTTTGATTGCTCCGCTGCGGCGGGTTAGCGACAGCAAGCCTACTTTTTCTCCGTCAGGAAGAACGTGCCATCGGCATGGCCGTTGGCACCGCATGACAGGGGCTCCGATTTGCCATCCTTGCCGGCGCCGCTCTGCTCGACGACAAGCGCATCGCCGTCGCGGCGAAAGGTGAAGACGAATCCAGTCGGTTTGTCGTTGTCGTCGGTGTCCTCAAGTCGAAGCGTATTGCGCTCCTCGACCGTGCCGTCGATCTCGCATGACCCACTTCCCGAGACTGGATTGGAAACGACATCTTCCGAGATTTCGACCTTGCCTCCGCCAACAGCCTTGATGTCGACGCTGCCGCGCACGCTGCTCCATGTGCCGATCAAACCTGCATCGGGGGGCTTGCGTATGCCGGACAGGAAGGTTGCGCGGTCGCGCAGGAATTCGCCGAGATCGAAAGTCTGTTGGTTCTTGGGCGAACTTTCGTTGAAGCCGGCGATCTGGTCGCGATACGCGATGAAATCGCTTTGGTCGTCCCGCAGCGCCTTGCCGGCATGAGCATCGAGCCTCTTCAGCAGCGCGGTATAATTCTTCGCGACGTCGGCATCGGCTTGCGCCAGGACCGGATCGGCGCAAATGGCCTTTTCCGCCACGCTGGCGGCCTTGGCGCAGTCGAAGGATGGCTTGCCTTGCGCAACTGCGTGGTCGCTCGCTGCCACAAGTACGGTCAAAACGGCACCCACGGCTGACGATCGTATGGCAACAAGATACGTTTTGCCTGAATTTGGCGCCATGGCAGTCGGCCTTTTCGCCGCGCGTTCAGCCGGCGTTGGCCCGAATTCTGGCGGCAAAGCAGCCGGCAGGCAAGCACGTGACCGTTCCTGCCGGCTGCGGACGATGCGGCCTTGCCCAATGTTGCGTTGCGGCCGCGGAGCCTTTCCGGTATTGAGGCCGGACCTGAAACAGGGACCGCCCCCAGCCCATGAGCTCCAGCCAATGAGCCTCGTCGACTCGATCAAGAATGCCTTCGTTCCGATCCATCGCGAGGGCTATCCGTTCATTGCCGCCTTTGGTGCGGGCACGCTGTTCCTCGGCTATTTCTCCTCGGTGCTGTTCTGGATCGGCCTGATCCTGACCGCCTGGTGCGTCTATTTCTTCCGTGACCCCGAGCGTGTCACCCCGGTCGATGACAGGCTGGTGGTCAGTCCCGCCGACGGCGTCATCTCGGCGGTCGGCCCGGCCGTGCCACCGCGCGAGCTCGGCCTCGGCAACACCGAAATGACCCGCATCTCGGTGTTCATGAATGTCTTCTCCTGCCATGTGAACCGTGCTCCCGTGCGCGGCCGCATCACCAAAATCGAGCATCGGCCGGGCAAGTTCCTGAATGCCGAACTCGACAAGGCAAGCTCGGAGAACGAGCGCAACGGGCTGGTCATCGACAGTCCCAACGGCATCGTTGTCGCCGTGCAGATCGCCGGCCTGGTGGCACGCCGCATCGTCTGCTGGGCCGAGACCGGCGGTTCGATCGCCATCGGCGAACGCTTCGGCTTGATCCGCTTCGGCTCGCGCGTCGATGTCTTCCTGCCTTCGACCGCGGTGCCGCGCGTCGCCGTCGGCCAGACGGCGGTCGGAGGTGAAACCGTGCTCGCCGAATTCGGCGGCGTCTCCGCAACCCCGCTCGTCAGGATTTCGTAAGCGGTGGGCGCGCCGTTCAAAAAGTTCGAGGCCCATGGCAGCGGCGGCCCGCGCATCCGCGAGATTCCGATGCGCATGGTGCTGCCCAATCTGGTCACCGTACTTGCCATCTGCGCCGGCCTGTCCGGCATCCGCTTCGGCTTCGAGGGCCGTTTCGAGCCGGCCGTGGTGATGGTGCTGCTCGCCGCCTTCCTGGACGGCATAGACGGGCGCCTGGCGCGCATGTTGAAGGCGACATCCAAATTCGGCGCGCAGATGGATTCGCTGGCCGACATCGTCAATTTCGGCGTCGCGCCGGCACTGGTGCTCTACGCCTTCCTGCTCGACCGCGCCGGCTCCTTCGGCTGGATCGCAGCCCTTCTGTTCACCATCGCCTGTGGCCTGCGGCTGGCGCGCTTCAACGTGCTCGACGAAGACCATGACCGGCCGATCTGGCAGAGCGAATACTTCGTCGGCGTGCCGGCGCCGGCCGGCGCCGTGCTGGTTATGCTGCCGCTCTATCTGTCCTTCCTGCGGCTCGGTCTCGAGCCGGACCGCCTGACGGCATTCGTCGCCACCGGCTTCACTGTGCTGGTCGCTTTCCTGCTGGTCAGCCGGCTGCCGGTCTATTCCGGCAAAAGCCTGAAAGTGCCGGGCGACAAGGTGCTGCCGATCATCCTGGCGGTCGTTCTATACGTCCTGCTGTTGATGACCTATCCCTGGTACACGCTGACCGCCTCTGTCGCAGGCTATCTCATCTTCCTGCCTTTCAGCGTGCGGGCGTATTCGAAGCGCGCCAAGCGCGAGGGCGAAAAAGTGCCGCCTTCGGATATTGGGTAGTTGTTATCTCCCCCCTTGAGGGGGAGATGTCGCCGAAGGCGACAGAGGGGGTCGGTACGCCCCGGACGCGACCTCGTTTGAGCGAAGAGGACGTCGGCGCTTCACGCGAGGCGACCCCCTCTGGCCTGCCGGCCATCTCCCCCTCAAGGAGGGAGATACGCTAAGCCGCCAGGCCCAGCCCCAGCTTCTCGATCGCCAGGTTCCGCGTCGAGACATAATCCGTCTTACCGGAACCCAGCACCGGGATCTCCTCGACCTTGACGATGTCGTTGGGCACCATCAGTTCGGCCGCACCTGCCTTCTTGCCGAAGGCGCGCAGTTCTTCCGGATCGGCGTCGTCGGCGGTGGTGACCAGCACGATGCGCTCGCCGCGCCTCTTGTCCGGCACCGCCACCGCGGCGTGGCGCTCTTCCGGCCACAGCGACTGCACCAGCATCTCGACGGCGCCCAACGACACCATCTCGCCAGCGATCTTGGCGAAGCGTTTTGCCCGGCCGCGAATGGTGATGAAGCCTTCGCGGTCGACCGAGACGATGTCGCCGGTGTCGTGCCAGCCGTCCAGCGGCTGCAATTCGCCGGGCCGGTCAGCGGTCATGTAGCCCATCATCAAATTCGGCCCGTCGAGCCACAGGCGGCCGGCACCCTCGATACCCTCGACCGGTTCGAGCTTCATGCGCATCGCCGGCAACAGCCGTCCGACCGTGCCGTCGCGACCATGGATGGCGGTGTTGACGGCGACGACGGGAGCGGCCTCCGTCAGCCCGAACCCCTCGATGATCGAGGCATCGAAGCGCTCGCGATAAACGCGCCGCGTCTCCGGCTTCACCGCTTCCGCGCCGGCGACGACGAAGCGCAGGCTGGAGAAATCGCCATCCTTGGCGGTGCGGGCATAGTTGGCAAGGAAAGTGTCGGTG
This sequence comes from Mesorhizobium sp. M0292, assembly GCF_040321695.1. Lineage (NCBI taxonomy): Bacteria > Pseudomonadati > Pseudomonadota > Alphaproteobacteria > Hyphomicrobiales > Phyllobacteriaceae > Mesorhizobium > Mesorhizobium sp. M0292. Next base: position 159,694 of record NZ_JAMYSB010000011.1, on the reverse strand, counting down.
CCGAACATGATGGTCGGCTTCACCTTGCGGGCGATCTCCGGGATGATCTTGTAGTGCAGCGGTGACGGGTAGAGGAACAGTTTCACCCCGGTCACCAGCGGCAGGATGGTACCGCCGGTCAGGCCGAAAGAGTGAAAAACCGGCAGCACGTTGAGCAGGATGTCGGACGGCGAAATGGTAATGCGCGCCTCGGCCTGCATGGCGTTGGCGTGGAGATTGCGGTGCGACAGCACCACGGCCTTGGGCGTGCCTTCCGAGCCTGAGGTGAACAGGATTGCGGCGGGCTTGGCCGCATCCTGCCGCTGCAGCGGGAACCGCCACAGCACCGCTGCTGCGAGCTTTTCCAGCGTCGTGACGCTTGCGCGCACATCCTCCAGCCACAGCATTTTGGCGCCGCCGGCCTCGATCGCGGCGATGATGTCGGCAAGCGCCGCCTTCTCGACGAACGCGCGCGAGGAAACCACCGTTCGGATGACTGCCGCGCGCACCGCGGCGGTTACGCTGGCCGGCCCTGCCGTGTAGTTGGTCATCGCCGCTACCCGGCCGGCCGAGAGCAGGCCGACGAAGGACAGCACCACGCCATTGGCGTTGGGCAGCAAAACCCCGACCGCTTCGCCGGGCGCCGCCACCGCCTCGAAACGGCGGCCGAGCACGCGCGCGCCGATGAACATTTTTCGATAGCTGAGCGAGCCGCTGATCACATCCTCGATGATCGGATGCGAGGCGCCGGTGCGATCCGCGGCATCGCGCATGGCCAGGAACAGGCCGCGATCGAGGTTGCTGCCATAAAGCCGCGCCTCGGCGATGCGGTCGAACAACGCATTGGTGTTGGAAGCCTGGTCGGGGTTGCGCGCCACCAGTTCGGCAATCGTCATTGGCTCCAGTACGCTGATCGAGAGTTTTGGGAACCAGTGGCGCGGCGCCCGGTTCTTTGGCGTCAAGGAAACCGGCAGGTCGCGCGAGCCGGTGACGAAGATCGGCACGATGCGGGCGTCGGCCTGCATGGCGATGCGGGTGACGGCGCGGAACAGGCGAAACGTCTTCACATCGGGCTCGACGTCATCGGGCAGATAGACGGCAAGCCGGCCTTTACCCTTCAGCACCCTGACCAGCCGCCGGCTGACGAAGAGATGCTCGGCGTTGAAGGCGATGGTGCGGCCAAGCTCGCGCCAAGGCTCCATCCAGGGCGAGCGCGCCGAGGCCTCGTCGAGAATGTGCAGCGTGTCGTCGGGCAGCAGCGACAGCATCAGCGCCGGCTCGAAGCGTGACTGGTGCGAGACCACATAGATCACCGGCGTCGGCGCGTTGCGGGCAATGCGGATGCGCCGGTCATCGATCCGGTAGGCGAGCTTGAACGGCACATAGAGCAGCGCCTGGGTAAAGCGCAGGTCGAGACGAAACGTCTCGATAGCGCCAATCAGCAGCCAGGCCAGCACGAGGCCTGCAAGCAGCGCCAGTGTCAGGATCATGCCGCGTCTCTCCCAACGGTCCGGTATGCGGCTCTTCGTCCGCTTCGAGAGCAGAGGGTAGCGCAATGGGGAGCAAGGTCAATGCGCGGGTGCGAGGGAGCGGTGTTCCACCTGACCTCGCCAGGCAATGACCCAAACGCAGGCCTTGAAATGTTGCGACACGTGTCGTAAATAAAGCGACACGTGACGGAGAGGTAATATGGCCAGTTCCCCGCTGGGTTTTGCCGAGGCACCACATATGGAGCCGGAGTTCGAACGAATGGTCGACCTGTTTGGTGGACGGAAGGTTCTTGGATTCTCGGTAGCCAGTCCTCTTGAGGCACATGAAATGATCCTGCATGGAATTCCGGGCCAGGCGCTCGAAAGCCTCGTCAGGCATCTGATGGTCATTGATCCCGCCGATGCGTTTGAGACCGCATTCGGCATGAGCGAGCGGACATTTCAGCGGCACAAATCGGATCACTCCAAGACCCTCAGTCGGGAGCAAGGTTCCAGAACCTGGAACTTCGCCAAGCTCCTGACAAAGGCCACGTCCGTGCTCGGGACTCAGGAAGACGCGGAAAAATGGATGATCGAGTCTGTCATGGGTTTGGACAATCGCCGGCCGATCGATCTGCTGGCCACGGCGGCGGGCACTGCGCTTGTGCAGGAGTTTCTTGAGCGGCTCGACTATGGTGTCTACGCGTGACGCCTTTGCCGGGCTCCCTCGGAACAGGGCAGTTGTTGGGCTGGAGGCTTGATCACAGACGCTTCAAGGCGAGCTGGGACAGTGGCGAAGGAGCCTTCAAGCTTGGGGGAAGGTGGAACAGCAAAGGGATCAGAGCCGTATATGCGTCCATCGACCCATCGACCGCCATCTTGGAGGTGGCGGTCCACAAGGGGTTTCGCACGCTGGATACTGTCCCTCACGTGCTGACGGCATTCGACATCGTCGATCCATCAGAGATTTATGTGGTCCAAACCGACGATATTCCGAACGCAAACTGGCTGCGTCCCGGCATCCCGGGCGCGGGACAGCAGCAGTTCGGCGATGGTCTGCTGGCAAAGCATCCGTTCTTTCTGATCCCCAGCGCGGTATCCCAGCACAGCTGGAACCTGGTGTTCGATCCCAACCGGGCGGCAGGCCTTTATAGCTTGCATCTCCGGGAGGATTTCGCGCTTGATACAAGGCTTCATCCTCCCGCTGGGTAGCAATCAGGCCGTGGCCTTCAGCCGCCCACTGATGAACCGGAACTCCTGGCTCTTGCCGCCATAGCCATAAGCTGCGGCCGGAACCTCGTGCACGAAGGCATAGCTCTCCTCATGCACGCCACCGAGCAACTTACCGAAGGCCTCAAAGATCGCCTTCAGATAGGCTTCCAGCTCCAGCTTGGTGTTGGTGCCGTCGACCACCTTGATGTCGAGCCAGAAAGTATTGGCGCCATGCTCTGCCAGCGACTTGCCGCCGGCGAACCAGTGCTGCGGGTCGATATAGGTGACAGCGACGGCGGTGATCGTCGGGTCCTTGCGCAGATGGGTTGCGGTCAGGCCGGTGATTTCCTTGGCGATTGTGGCGGACAGCTTGGCGTCGGGCTTACCGGTGACGCTGATGTTGATGATGGGCATTTTTCTCTCCTTCGTTTGAGCGGCGTCTGTTTGCCGTTGGAGAGACAATGCCATCATCTTGGAATCAAAAAAATCGAATTGTTTCGAACAAAAGGTTCTGTATTATCGAATTATGCAGGCGCTCGATCCCGATCTGCTCAAAACCTTCCTTGCCTTTGTCGATGGCGGCTCGCTGGCTCAGGCTGCGTCTGCTGTCGGCCGCTCGCCCTCGGCGGTGACCGCGCAGATGCAGCGTCTGGAGGAGATCGTCGGCGAACCGCTGCTGGTGGCGCAGGGGCGCGGGCGCGGGCTGACGCCGGCCGGCGAGGATCTTGTCGGTCATGCCCGCCGCATTCTTGCCGTGCACAGCGAGGCCTGGCTGGCGCTCAAGGGCGCGCGTGCCGCTGGTCGCGTCGCCATCGGCACGACACAGGATTTCGCCGATAGCGGCCTGCCGGAGCTGCTGCGCGCCTTCGCGACCAGCCATCCGCGCGTCAGGGTCGAACTCCGCGTTGGCCGTTCGGCCGAGCTTGGCGAGGCGCTGCAGGCCGGGCAGCTCGATCTGGCCATTGTCATGCCCAAGACGCCGGCCAATGACGAAGTCGGGCTGTTCAGTGAGCCGATGCTGTGGCTGTGCTCGCAAAAAGGGCTTGCCGTGCGGGAAGAGGAATTGCCGCTGGCGCTGCTCGACCCCTATTGCGGCTTTCGCGAAGCAGCACTCGCGGCCCTCGATGCTGCCGGCCGCCGCTACCGCATTGCCGCCGGCAGCGCCAGCCTTGCCGGCTTGCGCACGGCGGTCAATGCCGGCATCGCGCTGACCTTGCGCACCGCCCGCTTTGCCCATTCAGGCATTGCCGAAGCACCGCGCGAATTCGCCCTGCCGCCGGTGCCGACAGCGCAATTCGCGATAAAACTCGGCCAGGGCGCCGAGCGGCCGGCGCGCGATCTTGCCATCCTGCTCAGCGACAACCTCGCCTTGCCCGGCTTTGCCGGCTGATGTCCAAAGAAAAAGCCGACCTTTACGGTCGGCTTTGAGGAGGACGGGTCGAGGGGTTTGGGGGGACTTGGGGGGTGACCCGTCGCACCATAAAACTGCCTGATCCGCATGATGGTTCCATGACTTGGAAAATAATTATTGGGTTGCCGCACTTTTTCTCGCGGCCAGCCAGTCGCGCCCCGCATGGGCGAAAACCGCGCACAGTACTATGGCGCCGCCGATCAGGCTGGCGGCCGGCGCGATCTCGCCGAGGAACAGGAAGGCGAACAGGATCGCAAACGGCACTTCGGCGGCACCGAGAAGGCCGGACTCGGGCGCAGGGATCAGCCGCGAGCCTTCCGTCCACAGGATCGACGCCGCCGCAAACGATCCTCCGAAGGCGACGAGCAGCACGGCGTCGCGAGCAGAAATCGCCAGGGGGTCGGTGACGAACCAGCCGAGCACGAACAGCAGAAGCGCCGAGACTGCGCCCGCCCACACCACCGGCGTGTCGCGGAAGGCGCGCACCATGATCATGTAGAGCGCGCTGCCGGCGGTCATCAGCAGCGCGAGCCCATCGCCAAACAGATGACCGCTGCCGAAGCCGGAGCCGACCATCATCGCCACGCCGCACAGCGAAACGGCGGCGGCGGCAAGCGTCTGCGCCCGGAACGGCTCGCGCACCAGCACGAAGGCGAGCAGCGCGGTGATGAAGGGCGCGGTGGCGTAGATGACCGCGACATTGGCGACATAGGTGAATTTGAACGCCGAGATGAAGGCGATGCTGGCCGCGGCGCCCTCGAGGGCCAGCAACCAGCCGCGCCAGCCAAGCCGCAAGCTTTCCCGCCCGCCGGAGCGGCGCCGGCGCCACAGCACATAGAAGGTGATCAGGATCGCGCCGACAAAGCCGCGCCAGCAAGTGATGGTCAGCGGGTCGGCGTGGATCGATTTGGTCAGCACGCCGGTGAGGGCGAAGAAAGCCGCCGAGGCCGCCACCAGCATGATGCCGAGCGTACGCTCGGCAGCGGTATCTGTGGTGCCTGGGCCGTCGAGCGCTTCCGTCATCTCAGCAGCCTATCCGTCTTCTCCTGCCACCATGCTGTCAGCACGGGGTACTCATAGCCGCTTGCGGAAATGCTCGTTGCCGATGATCAGCAGGCCGGCGCCGACGATCAACGCCGCCCCCAGAAACACCTCGCGACGCGGCACGTCGCCCCAGATCGCAAAGCCGAGCCCGAAGGCCCAGACCAATGAGGTGTATTCGAACGGCGCCACGATCGACACCGGCGCCCGCTTCATGCCTTCGAACAGCATAAATTGCGCCACGCCGCCGAGCGCGCCGACGCTGATCAAAAGCAGCAACTGGCGCCAGTCCGGCATCTGCCAGACCAACAGCGCCGGCACCGTGGAAAACACGAGGAAGTAGAAATTGTTGAGCACAAGCTGGATCAGCGTGCGCTCGGCCAGCGCCGTCTTGCGCAACAGCACCACGGCAATGCCCCACAGCACTGCCGCAGCCAGTACCAAGAGCATCGGCACGGACAAGCCGAGACGAGTGGGATCACAGGCGATGAAGACGCCGACGAAGCCGATGAACACCGCCAGCCAGCGCAACAGCGGCACCTTTTCGCCAAGCATCACCACCGACAGCACGGTGACGATGATCGGGGCGGCGTAATAGATGGTGGTGAGTTCGGCCAGCTGCAGGGAGCGGGCCGCGTTGTAGTAGCAGAGCCAGGCGCCGAGCGTGAAGGCGCTGCGCACCAGCATCGGCCGCACGATGGGCGAGCGCATTGTGTCGGCAAAGATGGGCGGTCCGCCGATTGCAGCACAGCCGATAAGCACAGCGATCGAGCGGAAGAACATGATCTGCCAGACGCTGATGCCGACGACCAGAAGCTTGATCGCGGCGTCCTGCGTCGAAAACAGGAAATAGGCGCAGCCGGTGAACAGGATGCCGGCAAGCACCCTTTCGCGGGTTTCCAGAATGGCAATATCGGCCATGCGGCGTGTCCGGCGCTGTCAAGAGGACGAAGAAGAAGCCTGCCCCAACAGGCTCCCATTGCAGGCTATACGGGCGAAAGCCTGCGGGGCGCTACGCCAGTGGCAAGCTTGCGTTGGCGCAGCCTGGCCGACAGCGTGGGCACGCCGTTCACTGTGTTGCCTGGTAGAGCTCCGAAGCGGCCTCCTTCAGGGCGCGCCGGCCGCCCGGCCTGAGATACATCATGTGGCCGCCCTCGATGACGTCGAGACGGATGGGTTTTGCCCCGCCGAGCGTCGGGATTTGGCTCACCAGATAGCGTGAGGCCAGATAGGGAGTGACCAGATCGGTGTCGCCGTTGACGATCACCACGCCGAGCCCCGGGTTGAGCGAGCGCGCCCGCTGCAGATCGTCCATCACCCCGGCATAGCCTTGCCGCGAGCCGCCATAGTCCCAGGCGTGGGTCACATCGCCATTGAGCAACCTGTAGCTGACATCGGTGCGAAAATTCAGCTCGTCGCGCGCATAACCGACAAAGGCCGAGGTCAGCGCCGGCACGCTGCGGTCGAGCACCGGATCTGGGCCGGCGCTGCGGGCGCTCTCCGGGGCGATGTCGCTGGTGGCGATGGTGCCGTCATACGGGCTGAGCACTTTTCCACTGGGGCGCTGGAATTCGCGCGCGAACAGGGCGGTCGGGATGCGGGCGAAATTGCGTTGCACGAGGTCGAGCGGCAGGCCGGTGATCTCGGCCACGCGCTGGCTGGCCAGCCGCCCACCCTGTTCCAGCCCGCCGGCCAGAGCGGTGAGGTAGTCACCCATAGCATAGTGTTCGACCTCGGCGAGCTTTTCGCGCAGCGCCTCGCCGCTGAGGCCTTCGCTGCGCAGGCGCACCGCCGCCAGCGAGGGCAGTTCCAGCGCCCAATGCAGTGGCTGGAATTCGTCGGGCAGCACCAGCGTGAACTCCAGTGCAGGCGAGATCAGCACGATGCCGTTGGGGCTCAGGCCGACATCTTCCTGCAGGGTCCTGGCGAGAAGTGCCGCGCGGAACCCGCCATAGCTTTCGCCGGCAAGGAAGAGCGGCGATCCGGTGCGGCCGTTCTGGGCGAGATAGAGCCGGATGAAAGCGCCGATCGAACTGGCGTCCTGGCTGACGCCCCAAAAATCTTTTGTGTCCTGGCCGGGGGCCTCGCGGCTGTAGCCGGTGCCGACCGGATCGACGAAGACGAGGTCGGTCATGTCGAGCCAGCTGTCGGGATTGTCGATCAGCTTTTGCGGCGGCGGCAGGAATTGGCCATCGGCGCCGGTCGCGACGACACGCGGGCCGAGTGCGCCGAGATGCAGATAGGCGGATGCCGCGCCCGGGCCGCCATTGAAGACGAAGGTGATGGGGCGAGCCTTCTCCGCGCCCGCCAGTGGCGGCAGCGTATAGGCGACATAGAAGATTTCCGCGGTGACCTCGCCCTTGCCGGATAGCAGTGACAGCGTGCCGGCCTTAGCCTGATAGTCCAGCTTGCGCCCGGCAATGGTGATTGAATGGCTGGTCGTCTGCGGTGCCGGCAGCAGCGACAGCACGCCGCCTGCCGGTGCGGAGCGCTCGGGCGTTTCGGCGAGGACTGGCTGCGCGAAGGCTGCAAGCACCAACAGGGTAAGCGAGATCAGTTTCAGCTTGAACGGCATGATGCCTCCGCGGGAATGACTCTGCTTAGGTATGGCCGGGGCGGTCGAAGTCAAAGTAACTCTTCGTGAGGTAGCATTCCTTCAGCCCCCTCTGTCCTGCCGGACATCTCCCCCCACAGGGGTGGAGATTGGATGTCGCGACCGCCTTCGCTAATCGCCGGCGTAGAAAGCGCCATCGGCGAAGCTGCAGATCTCCCCCCTGTGGGGAGGTGGCCGGGCCAGAGGGGGGCGCTGTCTCGCTGGCATATCAGTGCTATCAAAGCGCGACGGACTCGAAAAGGAATGCAACATGGACGCCACCGCACTCAAGGCCATGCAGGCACCGATCAAGGAGGCTTATCGCGACGATTCCTCGCGAGCGCTGATCACGCTTCGCGCCAAAGGCTCCATCGACGACCAGTCGATTGCCTGCAAGGTCGAGACGGGCAGGGCGCTGGCGGTCGCCGGCCTGCATCCGGCGACCGGCGGTTCCGGGCTCGAATTGTGTTCGGGCGACATGCTGCTCGAGGCGCTGGTGGCGTGCGCCGGGGTGACGCTGAAGGCGGTGGCCACCGCACTAGAGTTCAAACTCGGCGCAGCCACCGTCGAGGCCGAAGGCGATCTCGACTTTCGCGGCACGCTGGGCGTGGCCAAGGACGCCCCCGTGGGCTTTCGCGCCATCCGGTTGAATTTCAACCTCGACACGGATGAGCCGCAGGATCGCATCGACGCGCTGATCAAGCTGACGGAACGCTATTGCGTGGTCTTCCAGACCATCAACAGCACGCCGGAGCTGACGGTGAAGGCGCGCGCCTGATCTCCCCCCTTGAGGGGGAGATGTCGCCGAAGGCGACAGAGGGGGTCGGCCGACTGGACGCGACGCCCTTTGTGCGGAAGGAGGTTGGCACTCTACGCGAGGCGACCCCCTCTGGCCTGCCGGCCATCTCCCCCTCGAGGGGGGAGATGGCGCTACTGCGCCGCAGGCTCTTCCGCGTCGCCCTCATCGGTAAACGGGGAGGCGCTCGGCACGCAGTTGACCGCCCAGCCGGCCGGCGTCGGCTGCTTCTGATATTCGGTAATCGCGTTTGTGCACTGTTCGCGGGTGTCGAAGGTGCTGGGCAGCACCACCATGCCGCCTTGCGGGCCGGCGATCACCAGGTACCAGACCAATGCTACGCTGGGAGCAGCCATGGGAATTCCTCGCTTTGCTGGGTGTCGGAGTCGGGTTGACCCTAGCAACTCCCGGCTGATGGCGAAAGCAGGGCGAGGGGGGAGGGGGCCTGCCGGACCATCACAGACCCGTGAACGAACCGCTCCCCAGACTTCTCTCAGTTCGTCGCAAAGCAGTAGAACAGGCCGTCGCCGCCGGTGCCTTTCAGCGCCTCCTGGCTGCAGCCGCCGCGCGAGGCATGCGAGGAGTTCCAGGATTTCGCCGCCGCCGACTCGTCGAGGCCGGTGCGGTCGTGATGGCCCATCATCGCCGCGCCCTCCGCCCCGCTCAAGGTCCAGTCGCCGCAGGTCTGGTCGGCGATCTTGGTGCCGTCGGGCTTCGAGCCGGTCAGAATGTCGTGCCGGTTCGGCTTGTCGCCGCGGCCGTTGACCACCTCGCCCTTTTCGTTGAGCGCCGTCTGCTTGGTGATGGCGTTGGCGTCGCTGTGCAGCGAGGTGACGTCATCGGCGATCTTCTCGCCCTTGGCGTTGACCCAGGGACCCTTGCCGATACGGTCGCGCGCATCGACATTGGCGCTCGAGAGATAGGCGTGCCATTCCTTGCCGGTAACCCCAGCCGCTTCCGCCAGCGAGGCGCAATGCGCGTCGGCACCCTTGAGACCGCCGAGATCGGCGCCCTTGCCGGAACCGACGCTGGTGACGAAGAAACTCATCTTGGCGTCTTGCGCCAGCGCCACGCCGGCTGTGGCGGCAATCGCGGCGGCGGCAACGAGAAGAAGTCTACGCATGTCGGTCCTCCTGTTTCGAATGTCCTACATTCGAAGAAACGTAACTGGAGGCCTGTTTAATCCCGCTACAACCCGGTTTATTCCGGCTGCCGGTAGGCGACGAAGCGGTTGTTCTTGACCTGGAAGATCAGCCCCGTCTCTTTCATCTCGGGGCTCGCCAGCGGCACGATGCGTTTTGCCACCTCTGACGGGTGCGGCAGCGTTTCCGGATCCTCGCCGGGCGCGGCCTGCGCACGCATGGCGGTGCGGGTGGCGCCGGGGTCGACCGCATTGATGCGGAGCGGCAGGCTCTGCGTCTCATGCGCCCAGGAACGCGTCATGGCTTCCACAGCCGCCTTCGACGCCGCATAGGGCGCCCAGAAGGCGCGCGCCGAATGCGCGGCCCCGGACGACATGAGAATGGCGCGGCCGGCGTCGGACAGCCTGAGCAGCGGGTCGACCGAGCGGATCAGCCGCCAGGTCGAGGTGACATTGATGGTCATAACCTTCTCGAAGGTTTTGGCCTCGACATGGCCGATCGGCGAGATGACGCCGAGCACACCGGCATTGGCCACCAGAATGTCGAGCTTGCCCCAGCGCTCGTGAATGGCGCCGCCCAGCCGGTCGATGCCGGCCATGTCTGAGAGGTCGAGAGGCACCAACGTCGCTTCGCCCTTGCCGGTTTTCGCGCGCTCGGCCTTGATCTGGTCGTCGAGTTCTTCCAGCCCGCCGACGGTCCGGGCTACCGCAATGACATGGGCGCCAGCGGCGGCAAGTTCCTTGGCGATGAAGTAGCCGATGCCGCGCGAGGCGCCGGTAACGACCGCGACGCGGCCGGAGAGGTCGAGGGTCATGCGAGCGCTTTCAAGGATAGCAGTTGGGCTTTACGCCCCGTTGTTCGCCAGCAGCGACAGCGTGCGCACATTGTCGTGACCTTCGAAGTCGAGCAGGCGGGTCGGGTACTGGCCGGTGAAACAGGCGTCGCAGAATTGCGGCTGCTCATTGTCGCGGCTGGCTTCGCCGACGGCGCGGTAGAGCCCGTCAATGGTGAGGAAGCCGAGCGAATCGACACGGATGAACTCGGCCATTTCCTCGATCGACATGCGCGATGCCAAAAGCTTCGACTTCTCCGGCGTGTCGACGCCGTAGAAGCACGACGCGCTGGTCGGCGGCGAGGCGATGCGCATATGCACTTCCTTGGCGCCGGCGTCGCGCACCATCTGCACGATTTTCTGGCTGGTGGTGCCGCGCACGATCGAATCGTCGACCAACACCACGCGCTTGCCCTCGATCATCCGGCGGTTGGCGTTGTGCTTGAGCTTGACGCCCATATGGCGGATCGAATCGCCGGGCTGGATGAAGGTTCGGCCGACATAGTGGTTGCGGATGATACCGAGTTCGAAGGGGATGCCTGCCGCCTGGGAGAAGCCGATTGCCGCCGGCGTGCCGGAATCCGGCACCGGCACGACGATATCGGCCTCGACCGGGCTTTCCTGCGCCAATTCGGCGCCGATACGCTTGCGCACTTCGTAGACATTGCGGCCTTCGACCGAGGAGTCCGGGCGGGCGAAATAGACATATTCGAAGATGCAGAAGCGGGTCTTCTGCGGCTCGAAGGGGAACAGGCTCTCGATGCCCTTCGAGGTCACCACGACCATTTCGCCGGGCTTCAGGTCGCGCACGAAGCGGGCGCCGATAATGTCGAGCGCGCAGGTTTCGGAGGCCAGGATCCAGGCGCCGTCCAGGTCGCCGAGCACCAGCGGGCGGATGCCGAGCGGATCGCGGCAGCCGATCATCTTCTTGGAGGTCATCGCGACCAGCGAGAAAGCGCCTTCGACCTGACGCACGGCGTCGATGAAGCGCGAATTCAAATCGCGTTCCTTACTGGTGGCAACGAGATGCAGCAGCGTCTCGGTGTCGGAGGTCGACGAGAAGATCGCGCCCTGCTTCTGCAGCGCGCGCTGCACGGTCATGGCGTTGGTGAGATTGCCGTTATGGGCGACGGCAAAGCCGCCATCGGCGAGTTCGGCGAAGAAGGGCTGGATGTTGCGCATGCCGGCGCCGCCGGTCGTGGCATAGCGCGTGTGGCCGATGGCACGGTTGCCTTGCAGGCTGTCGATGACGTGCTGCTTGGTGAAGGTGTCGCCGATCAGGCCGACATGGCGTTCGACATGGAACTGCGTGCCGTCATAGGAGACGATGCCGGCCGCTTCCTGGCCGCGATGCTGCAGCGCATGCAGGCCTAGCGTTACGATGGCCGCAGCGTCCTGCCGGCCGAAAATGCCGAACACCCCGCATTCGTCGTGGAAATGATCGTCTGCTTCGGCGGAAAGCACGTCGTCCGCGTCTGCCTTCGAAACTGCCATGGGGCTCAAGCTCCGCTAAAATGGCCATATAGTGCGATAGCGCCGCGAAAGCAACGTAGTCAGGCCGGAACTGCCGGGATGGCGCCTGTCCGGCACCATCCGTCCGTATCAGTTTGCCGGCGCGGCCGGAGCCGGAGCAGCGGGCGCGGGTGCGTTATCGGCCGGAGCGTCGGTCTCGTCGTCGGGCGCCGGCGTATCGTCACCGGTTGCCGGAGCATCCGCCGCCGGTGCATCGGCCGCCGGAGGCGTCTCGGCTGCCGGCTGATTCGGATTGAGCTTCTTCAGGATGGCGTTTTCCGGATCTTCGGGCAGCAGGCTTTCCAGCTTGGCGCCGATGGTCTCGAGCAGCGGCTTCGACTTGGCGTTGGCGATCCAGGCAGGGGCCTTGGCGCCGGCCAGCCAGTTGAAGAACAGTAGCGCCACGGCGACTACGAGGACGCCGCGCGCGGCGCCATAGAGGAAGCCCAGCGTACGGTCGAGCGCGCCGATCCTGGAATCGATGATCCAGTCGGCAAGCTTCATGGTGATGACGGAAACGACGATCAGCGCGATGAGGAAGACGATGCCGGCGGATGCCGCCATGGCGATCTTGTCGCTTTCGACATAGGGCTGAACGTAAGGCAGCACCGGCTTGTAGAAGAAGAATGCCGCCGCGGCGGCAGCCGCCCAGGACACGACGGACAGGATTTCGCGTGACAGGCCGCGAACCATGGCGAGCATCGCCGAGACCAGGGTGAAGCCGACGAGAATTCCGTCCAGCAGCGTAATCGGCATGTCTTTCGCCCCACTCAGATTGTCTTTTCACGGCTCGGGCGAGCCGCGTCAATCTTCCACGTCGACACGGCTGCGCCGTGAGCCGGCTATGCGTGCGACGAGATCGGCAAGTTCGGTCGGCTGGAAAGCGCCGGCCCCGATCCCCCCGACAACCTCCTCGCTGCCCAAGGGCAGAACCGCACTTCCAAAACCCAGCTTTTCGGCCTCTTTAAGGCGCTGCTGCGCATGCGCAACCGGCCTCACTGCGCCCGACAGGCTGATTTCGCCGAAATAGACGCAATCGGCGGGAAGGGCAAGACCGGTGAGCGACGAAACCAGTGCAGCGGCAACCGCCAGATCGGCCGCCGGCTCGGAAATCCGGTAGCCGCCGGCGACGTTGAGGTAGACATCGTGGGTGCCGAAGCGCACGCCGCAATGGGCTTCGAGTACGGCAAGGATCATCGACAGCCGTGCGCCGTCCCAGCCGACGACGGCACGGCGCGGCGTGCCCAATGTGGACGGCGCCACCAGTGCCTGGATCTCGACCAGCACCGGACGTGTCCCTTCCATGCCGGCAAATACCGCGGCACCCGGCGATTTTGCGTGGCGTTCGCCGAGGAACAGCTCCGACGGATTGGCGACCTCGCGCAAGCCCTTGTCCGACATCTCGAAGACGCCGATCTCGTCGGTCGGCCCAAAACGGTTCTTCACCGTGCGCAGGATGCGGTAGTGATGGCCGCCTTCGCCTTCGAAATAGAGAACGGCGTCGACCATGTGCTCGACGACGCGCGGACCGGCGATCTGGCCTTCCTTGGTGACATGGCCGACCAGCACGATGGCAGCACCGGTGGATTTGGCGTAGCGGATCATCGCTTGCGCCGAGGCGCGCACCTGGGTGACGGTGCCGGGCGCCGAGTCGGCCATGTCGGTCCACAGCGTCTGGATGGAATCGAGGATGACGAGGTCCGGCCTTCTGCCGTCGGCTATTGTTGCCAGGATATCCTCGACATTGGTCTCCGCGGCAAGTTCGACCGGCGTGTCGGCGACGCCAAGCCGCTGCGCCCGCAGCCGGATCTGCGCGACAGCCTCTTCGCCCGAGACATAGACGATGCGGTGGCCTTTTGACGCCAATGCTGCTGCGGCCTGGGTAAGCAGCGTCGACTTGCCGATGCCGGGATCGCCGCCGACCAGCAGCGCCGAGCCGCGCACGAAACCGCCGCCGGTGGCGCGGTCGAGTTCGCCAATGCCGGAGATGATCCGCGGCGCATCCTCGATGTCACCGGACAGGCTGGTCAGCACCACGGCGCGGCCCTTGCGCGCATTGCGCGTGTTGGCCGGTCCCGAGCCGATGCCGCCGGACGTGCCTTCCTCGACGAGTGTGTTCCACTCGCCGCAGGCATCGCATTTGCCGGCCCAGCGCTGATGCACCGACCCGCAATTCTGGCAGATGAACTGGACGCGCGATTTAGCCATGGAGTGATGCTGCCTGCAAATGACCGAAGGAGGGTGATCTTGCACACCCCCCTCTGTCCTGCCGGACATCTCCCCCGCAAGGGGGGAGATTGGCTATCGTCGCTGCTTTCGCCAATCCCCAACGTCGCAAGATGAGCGCCATTCGCAAAGCTGCTGATCTCCCCCCTTGCGGGGGAGATGGCCGGCAGGCCAGAGGGGGGTGTGACGGAGCGCTGCGGTAGGCCAAAAAGCTACTCGAACCTCTCCGCAATATGATGCTCTTCGGCGAGGTCGGAAAACCGTGTGAACTCGCCATGGAAGGCGAGGCTCACCGAACCTGTCGGGCCGTGGCGCTGCTTGGCGACGATGACTTCGGCCTTGCCGCGCATCTCGTTCATCTCGTGTTCCCACTTGATGTATTCGTCGGTGCCGGGCTTCGGTTCGCGGTTCTTCAGATAATATTCCTCGCGGTAGACGAACATCACCACGTCGGCGTCCTGCTCGATCGAGCCGGATTCGCGAAGATCGGACAGCTGCGGGCGTTTGTCTTCGCGGCTTTCGACCTGACGCGACAGCTGCGACAGCGCGATGATCGGAACGGAGAGTTCCTTGGCCAGCGCCTTGAGGCCGGTGGTGATCTCGGTGATTTCCTGCACCCGGTTCTGTGAGGACTTCGCGCTCGATCCCTGCATCAGCTGGATATAGTCGATGACGATGAGGTCGAGGCCGCGCTGACGCTTCAGCCGCCGCGCCCGCGCCGACAGCTGCGCGATCGAGATACCGCCGGTCTGGTCGATGAACAGCGGGATCTTCTGCATGGTCTGCGAGCAGGCGACCAGCTTTTCGAAATCCATCTCCGAAATCTCGCCGCGGCGGATTTTTGACGACGAAATTTCCGTCTGTTCGGAAATGATGCGGGTGGCGAGCTGCTCGGACGACATTTCCAGCGAGAAGAAGCCGACGACGCCGCCATTGGCTGCCTTGAACGAGCCGTCGGCCTGCTGCGCCGGCTCATACATCTCGGCGATGTTGAAGGCGATGTTGGTGGCGAGCGACGTCTTGCCCATGCCCGGACGGCCGGCAATGATGATCAGATCCGACGCCTGCAGGCCACCCATGCGGCGGTCGAGATCGCGCATGCCGGTGGCGAGGCCCGACAAATGGCCGTCGCGCATATAGGCGGCGTTGGCCATGTCGACGGCGGTCTTGACCGCGTCGGTGAAGCTCTCGAAGCCGCCGTCGTAACGGCCGGTTTCGGCCAGTTCGAACAGCCGCCGCTCGGCATCCTCGATCTGTTCGGACGGCGCCATGTCGACCGGCGCGTCATAGGCGATGTTGACCATGTCCTCGCCGACGGTAATCAGTGCCCGGCGCGTGGCCAGATCGTAGATGGCGCGGCCATAATCGGTGGCATTGACGACGGTGACGGCTTCGACCGCCAGACGAACCACATATTGCGCCACCGTCATGTCGCCGACCTTCTCGTCGGCCGGCAGGAAGGTTTTCAGCGTGATCGGCGTCGCCACCTTGCCCATGCGGATGAGCTCGGCTGCGACCTCGAAGATTTTCCGGTGCAGCGGCTCGTAGAAATGGCCGGCCTTGAGGAAGTCGGAGACGCGGTAGAAGGCATCGTTGTTGACGAGGATGGCGCCGAGCAGCGCCTGCTCGGCCTCGATGTTGTTCGGCGCTTCACGATAAAGCGGTTGCTGCTCCGCCACGCCGAATTTTCGCGCTGCCTCTGCCATGATGTCCCCGATTTTGATCCCGGCTTCTCGATATCAGAACGAGATAAATCGGTGCTGACCTTTCTGCATCACCGCACGACCAATCAACCTCGATGCCCCGTTGTTCACAGGGGCGGCAAACCGTCCACAGAAGAGTGTTTCCGCGCCCCGATTCCGGTTGACTCAGAAAGGCGCTGACTTCTATCCGAGTCGTTGGAACAGAGCAAGAACAATCTCGGTGATTACCCGCTTCTTCCGTCCAATGTATCGCCCCAGTCCAGCCGCCGCGCTGCCTTGAACAGCTCGCCCTCGCGCTTGGTGAAAAGTGTCTCGCCGGCGCCGCCATCCGGCTGGCACAGTTTGAGCAGCACCTTGCCGGAGCCCGATTTCGGCGGCGCAATCACGCGGGGCGGATGTACAGGCGCGGGTTGCCGCGACGCCGCGACGTAGATGAATTTCTCGTCCTCCCACGGCACGTCCGCGTCTTTGGCCAGGCGATGAAGGCGCGAGCGGGCGACGCGGCGCGAAAAATGGCACCAGTCGGGCGGCTCAAGCGGGCAGGGCGCCTCATGCGGACAAGGCGCCAGCACATGCGCCCCGGCCTCCAGCAATTGCCTGCGCACTGCCAGGATGCGCTGCCAGCCTGCCGGCGTGCCGGGCTCCACGATCAGCAGTGTGTCGCCGGTCAAATGCCAGAGCCGGACGACAAGCTTCGGCAGCGATGCCGGCGCGATCTCGTCCAGCACATAGGCGCAGGTGACGAGGTCGGCAGGCTTGAGATCGGCAAGGTCGATGGTCACGTCGCCGGCGCGCCAGTCCATCCTGGTGGCGATGGTATCAAGGGCGAGCGACTGGCCAACCTTGCGCACCGCGGCGCTTGCTTCAACCAGAACCGCCTCTTCGAGGTCGGGCCACAGATCTGTAGTGGCCCAAAGCACCGTGCCAGGACCGGCGCCGACATCGAGCAAGCTCGTTGGCTGGAAATCGGGCCGCGCATAGGCGAGTTCGTCGAGACCGGCCCGTACCGCCGCGTAGGTCGCCGGCAGCCGCGTCGCCAGATAGGCTTTTACCGCCATCTCTTCGGCCATGTGCGGGCGGCCGTCGCGCAATTCGGCGCGGTAGCGGTCAGACAGCGTCTTCGCCGCCTGGCGCAGCACCGCCAGCGGTGTCGTTTCGAGCAGGCGCTCGACGCCTTGTCGCAGCGAAGCGGGGAGTTCCACGCTCAGGCTCCGCGTGGCGAGAGCACCGAGGCGCCGGCGAACTCGACAAGGGTGGTGGCGATGGTGGGCAGGCAGATCATTAAAAAAGGTCTCGCGAGAACGAGACCTTTTTCAGTGTCAGAGCCGTCGATGGCAAGCGGCAATACGCAATCGAGGCGTTATTCGCGATCCGCCACCTTGCGACGGCGCGCTGGCTTGGCCGCAACGGACCTGACAGCAACGGACCTGGCAGGCACGGACCTGGCGACAGCAGGCTCGGCGGCCGCCGCCTCCTGACGATGCCCCATTTCGCGCATTTCGAGCGCCTTTTCACATTTGGCCATGTAGTCGCGCGTCATCGGCAGCGTGTCGTTCTTCTTGGCGATCTGGATCTGGAAGATCACCAGATCCTGCCAGCGGAAGGCGGCTTCCGAAGCCGCCAGATAGAACTCCCACATCCTGCAGAAGCGCTCGTCGTAGATGGCCTTGGCCTTGTCCCGGTTGGCGGCAAAGCGCTGGCCCCAATGCTTCAGCGTATCGGCATAGTGCAGCCGCAGAATCTCGATGTCGGTGACCACAAGCCCCGACTTCTCGATCGCCGGCATCACCTCCGACAGCGAGGGAATGTAGCCGCCCGGAAAAATGTACTTGCGGATAAAGGCGCTGGTCGCCCACGGCACGCCGGAGCGGCCGATCGTGTGCAAGAGCATGACGCCGTCGGGCTTCAACAGCGTCGCCGACTTGTCGAAGAAGGTGCGGAAGTGGTTGACGCCGACATGCTCGAACATGCCGACCGAGACGATGCGGTCGAAGCGTTCGTTGAGTTCGCGGTAGTCCTTGAGGTCGAAATGCACGCGGTCCTGCAAGCCTTGCGCATGCGCCCGGTCGGTGGCGACGCCGTGCTGCTCGGTCGACAGCGTCACGCCTTGGACGTCGACATCGAAAGCCTTGGCGAGATAGAGGCCGAGCCCACCCCAGCCGGAGCCAATATCGAGCACGGTCTGGCCGGCCTTCAGCCTGAGCTTGGCGGCGATATGGCGTTTCTTGGCCATCTGCGCCTCGTCGAGCGTCATGTCCGGCTGTTCGAAATAGGCGCAGGAATACTGCATGTCGTCGTCGAGGAAGAGCCGGTAGAGGTCACCCGACAAATCATAGTGGCGCTGCACGTTGCGGCGCGCCCGTGATGCGGTGTTGATCTGCTGCAGGCGGCGAAAGGCGTGGCGCAGACCCTCGATGGCCTTCGACCAGGTGGCGTCGATACCGCCGCTGCCCATGTTCTGGAAGGCGATGCGCATCATACCCAGTACGCCGCCCTCGATGATGTCGAGTTCGCCGTCCATATAGGCTTCCGGCACGGCCAGCATCGGATCGAAGGTAATGGCGCGCTCGGCATGCGCGGTCTTGATGTGCATATGCACCGGCTCGCCGCTGCCGTCGCCGAAAACCACTGTCGAGCCCTTCGGCCCGGTGACTTTCAGATTGCCCGTACGCACCAGGCGGTCGAGAACGCGCTTCAACAGAATATTCATCACCAAATGTCCCCTCACGGTCAGACTGGCGGACCAATTCTGCAACAATATATAGGGGTTCGAAAAGTTCCATTTGGCACAAAAATGCCCGGGCGAGAGGCCCGGGCATTGGTCCAGAAAGGCTGGATGACGAGGAAGTGATTGGAGCGCTGCTCCCCTCGCTTCCCGATCAGGCCCCGTGCGGGATCAGGCGTTGTCTTCTTCGCCGCCTTCGAACTCGGTGTTCGGGTCGAAGAAGTTCTCCGGCCGTGCGTTGTCGTTGATGTCATCGCCATAGATGGCTTCGGCGGTGGTCAGCGTCTCGCCCTTGGCCTGGCGCTCGGCTTCGTCGGCCGTGCGGGCGATGTTGAGGCTGATGGTGACCTCGACTTCCGGATGCAGCGCAATCGCCACATTGGTGACGCCGATGGTCTTGATCGGCTGGTTGAGCTGGATCTGGTTGCGGTTGACCGAGAACCCTTCGGCGGTCAGCAGGTCGGCGATGTCGCGGGTCGACACCGAACCGTAGAGCTGGCCTGTCTCGCCGGCCGAACGCACGGCGATGAAGCTCTTGCCGTCGAGCTTTTCGGCAACCTGGCTGGCTTCCGACTTGCGCTCGAGGTTGCGCGCTTCGAGCTGCGCGCGCTGCCCTTCGAACTTCTTCTTGTTGGCTTCGTTGGCGCGCAGCGCCTTGCCCTGCGGCAAGAGAAAGTTGCGGGCAAAGCCGTCCTTGACCTTGACGGTATCGCCCATCTGGCCGAGGCGGGAAACGCGTTCGAGAAGAATCACTTGCATGGTTTTGTTCCTTCGTCTGGGCACCGACCGCGGGATCGGCGCCGAATTGAATGGAACAGGTCAGGAAGCTCTGAGCGCCTTGGCGCCGGTGTCGCTGTCCTGCCTGTCGCGGCAGTTAGAGGCTTTTCACCTCAACTCGGGATTTCAATGCATGTCGCCAAGAGTGGTCCCGGTTTTGGGACAACGACATGCATCATCAAATTACCCCTGCGGCGCCCGTCGCCGTGGGAGAAGGAAGCAGGCGGCGAACCGCCCGCTCGAAAGTCTTAGCGAACCACGTAGGGCAGCAGGCCGAGGAAGCGGGCGCGCTTGATCGCCTTGGCGAGTTCGCGCTGCTTCTTCTGGCTGACGGCGGTGATGCGGGACGGCACGATCTTGCCGCGCTCGGAAATGTAGCGCTGCAGAAGACGCACGTCCTTGTAGTCGATCTTGGGCGCGTTGGCGCCGGAGAACGGGCAGGTCTTGCGGCGGCGATGGAACGGGCGCCGGGTCGGGATCTGATTGATGTCGACCATTATTCTGCACCTCCTTCAACGCCTTCGCGCGGACGGCGCGGACCACGATCACCACCGGCGTCGCCAAATGAGCGCGGCGGACGATCGCCACGGTCGCCGCGATCACGGTCGCCAAACGAGCGCGGACCACGATCACCACGGTCGCGGTCGCCGAAGCCGCCGCGTTCCGAGCGCTCTTCGCGCTTCTGCATCATGGCCGACGGGCCTTCCTCATGCGCCTCGACCTTGACGGTCAGGAAACGCAGCACGTCCTCGGACAGGCCCATCTGGCGCTCCATCTCGTTGAGCGCTGCCGGCGGGCAGTTGAGGTCCATAAGCGTGTAGTAAGCCTTCCGGTTCTTGTTGACCCGGTAGGTGAGGGACTTCAGTCCCCAGTTCTCGACCCGGCCGACGGACCCGCCATTTGCGGAGATGACGCCCTTGTACTGTTCGACAAGCGCATCGACCTGCTGCTGCGAGAGGTCCTGCCGGGCAAGGAACACATGTTCGTATAGAGCCATAGTGGTTCAGTGCCTTTCTTCGTTTCTCTCCCGGATCCTCGCGGCAAAAGCCTCTGCAACTTCTCTGACCCGCTGGTCCCGAGGGGGCGAGGAAGAAAGGAGCATTTCGAGACGGTCGAGAGCGGAGACACGGGAGGCGGAAGCGCTTCTGGCTTCACACGAAGGTTTTGGGTAAAACCTCCGGCCCTCCGTTCAGCCCCCAGCAAGGACCGGCAGATTGCGGGCGTCTATATAGCAATTTGGCTGGAAGGCAAGGGTAACGCATGCTCCGGACAGCGTCCTGGCGTCGCAGGGTTGGAAAAGACCAGGCATCAACTCGTATGCGGGGTACGACCGTTGATCGTTTCGGGGAAGAAGTCCGGAGCCGCCTTACGCTTGCCGAACATCATATCGTATTGCAGCAGGCGGAAATCGTTGATCGCCGGATCGATGTCCTTCTGCCGCGCCCAGTCCGCCGTGGCCTCACCTGACGGTGTCAGAAGCAGATTGCGATCCACGACGCGATAGCGTTCGCGCAGCGCGCCCAGGAAGCCGGTATAGTAGGGGTGCGTGATCCCGGCCGTGGTAAGGATATGGTAGGGCAGGAAGGCCGGGCTCACCGCGCCCATATCCTGCGCCGGACCGGTGCGGTTAGACCAGATGACCAGCGGCGTCTGATGATGCTCCAGTGCCGCCTCCGGCGTCGGTTCCTTGCGCGGCGCGACATTGTCCTTCAGGTAACCGGTTTCGACATAGACGGGGCCGAGCGGCGGCAGATGGTCGCCGAAGAAGGCGATGACCGTCGGCCGCTCGCGCTTCTTCGCCCATTCGATCAATCGTTCGAGGCCACGGTCGGCATCGGCGGAGCCTTCGGCGTAGCTGAGCAGCGATTCCCGCGCCCATGTGCTGATCGGCGCCGCGACCTTGTGGGTCGGATTGTAATAGCGGTACGGCTCGTAGGGACCGTGGTTCTGCAGGCTGACGGCGAAGAAGAACACCGGCCGCTCGCTGGCGTCGGCCTCTGCGATGATCTCGTCGGTCATCGAGGCATCGGAAGCCAGCGGCCCGCGCTTTTCCAGTGGCGGCAGCGTCTCTTCCGAGCGGAAATCGTTGAAGCCGAAATCGGCATAGACGGCGCCCCTGTTCCAGAACCAGTTGGTGCCCGGATGGATGGCGCGCGCCCGGTATCCCTCGCTTTTCAGGAAGGTCGCCAGCGACGGCGTCGGCGTGCGCACATATTGCTGATAGGGGATCGAGCCCGCCGGCAGGAAGGCATTGGAAAAGCCGGTCAGCGCCTCGAATTCGATGTTGGCGGTCATGCCGCCGAATTCCGGCGAGAACATATAGCCGGAACGCAGCGCCCGCACATTGGGGATCGGGTCAGGCGTGATTGTGACGCCGGGCAGCTTGGTCGGATCCCAGAAAGATTCGCTCATCACCACGATGATGTCGGGTTTCTCATCCGGTACCGAGGCCGCCACATCAGGCCTGTCGATCGCGTCGATCGCCTTGTCGGAATAGCCCGCCGGCGCCGAGACATGCGCCATCGGCACGTTGAGCGCGAAGGCCAGCGCAAACCCGTTGGAGGCGTAGTTCTCCTTCTGGTCCCACATGATCGGGATGATCTGCAGCCGGTCGCGGGTCCACGAGAAGGTGGCGTAGTCCATGATCGAGACGAAGAAGGCGAGCAGCGGCACTGCCAGCGTCAGCCGCGCCAGCCGCCCTTTGCGGCTGAGGATCGGAACCTTGCGGCGCCACAACCGCCAGCCATAGATCAGCAGCGACAGGCCGGCGACGATGCCGACCGCCATGGCGAGCGCCGTCCAGGGCCGCTCGCGCACCAGGAGCGGCATCAGTGCCATGATCTGGCGCGAATAAAGAAAATCGGTTGGGTAGAGCGGATCGCCGAGATAATGCGACTTCTGATGCCCGACAAAGGCCAGCGCCAGCGTCAGCGGCGCCACGATCATCAGGCTCTGGTGACTGCGGCCAAGCACGGCGTCCAGTCCCATCAGCACCAATGCAAAGACAATGATGGTGGTCCAGCCCGGCTTGAATGGCTGCAGGAAGAAGTCGACTGTGCCGAAGAAGTCGCCGCGCACGATCCATTCGATGGCGAACACCAGGATGGCGGAGGCAAGCAGCGTGACCAGACCGTAGCGGATGACCGGCCATCTGCGCCCCGGCAGGTAGCCGGTGGACGGATCGTCTTCCAAGAACTGTGGCGCTGGTACGGCCGCGCCCTTCCTGATCCTAGCCACGTCTCTTCCCCCGGCCCAAGCAACGCGCATTTCCACTCGCGCCACCGTTCTGTCATAGAACTGTCATGCAAAAGCTAGCGCCTGTGGCGAAAATAAGAAGAGCCAGCAAACGATTCGTGAGCGGTTTTCATCAGGTGTGATCGGCAAAAAGCCTTTGGGAACAGGGACTCGAGGTCAGCTCCGGTTCAAGCGAGAGCCGAAATGCCGCCTCCGGGCTTGACTTGGCGGTCCGCCTTGCGTCACAGGCAGGAAAAATCAGCCGCTGGAGAGCGCCCAAATGGCCGTCGCATTCACCTTTCCGGGACAGGGCAGCCAGGCTGTCGGCATGGGGAAGGACCTCGCCGACGCCTTCCCCGAGGCACGCAGGGTGTTCGAGGAAGTCGATGATGCGCTGGGCGAAAAGCTGTCGAAACTGATCTGGGAAGGCCCGGAAGAGGCGCTGACCCTGACTGCCAATGCCCAGCCGGCGCTGATGGCGGTCTCGCTGGCGGCGATCCGCTCGCTGGAAGCGCGCGGCTTTTCGCTGAAGGACAAGGTTGCCTACGTTGCCGGTCATTCGCTCGGCGAATATTCCGCCCTTGCCGCGGCCGGTTTCGTTTCGATCGCCGATGCCGCCCGGCTGCTGCGCATCCGCGGCAACGCCATGCAGGCGGCGGTGCCGGCCGGCGAGGGCGCCATGGCGGCGATCATCGGACTGGAACAGCCCGACGTCGAAGCCGCTTGCACCGAGGCCGCAACGGGATCCGGCAAGGTCTGCCAGATCGCCAACGACAATGGCGGCGGCCAGCTGGTGATCTCCGGCGCCAGGGCGGCGGTGGAACTCGCCGCGAAACTGTGCACCGAAAAGGGCGCCAAGCGGGCGCTGATGCTGCAGGTCTCCGCACCCTTCCATTCGGCGCTGATGGCGCCGGCGGCCGATGTCATGCGCGAGGCGCTGGCCGGCGTGACCAAGAATGCACCGGTCGTGCCCGTCGTCTCCAACGTCACTGTAGCCCCGACCAGCGACCCCGACGAGATCGCGCGCCGCCTGGTCGAGCAGATCACCGGGCGCGTGCGCTGGCGCGAAACGGTGGAGTGGTTCGGCGCCAATGGCGTCGCCACGCTCTATGAGATCGGCGCCGGCAAGGTGCTTTCCGGCCTGGCGCGGCGGATCAACCGCGACATCGCCACATCGGCCGTCGGCACGCCGGCCGAAGTCGAGGCGGCGCTGGCCGCGCTTGCATAATCCACTGGCGATTCAACCCCTCCCGTGGGAAGGGTGTTCTCTTAAGATCAGGAGACGAAAATGTTCGAACTGACCGGCCGCAAGGCGCTCGTCACCGGCGCATCGGGCGGCATTGGCGAGGCGATTGCCCGGGTGCTGCATGCGCAAGGCGCCATTGTCGGCCTGCACGGCACCCGCATCGAGAAACTGGAGACCCTGGCCGGCGAACTCGGCGACCGGGTAAAGCTGTTCCCGGCCAATCTTGCCGACCGTGACGAGGTCAAGGCGCTTGGCCAGAAGGCCGAAGCCGAACTCGAAGGCGTCGACATACTGGTCAACAATGCCGGCATCACCAAGGACGGCCTGTTCGTGCGCATGGCGGACGCGGATTGGGACAGCGTGCTGGAGGTGAACCTCACCGCCGTGTTCCGGCTGACCCGCGAGCTGACCCATCCGATGATGCGCCGCCGCCATGGCCGCATCATCAACATCACCTCGGTGGTCGGCGTCACCGGCAATCCTGGCCAGACCAATTATTGCGCCTCCAAGGCCGGCATGATCGGCTTTTCCAAGTCGCTGGCGCAGGAGATCGCCACCCGCAACATCACCGTCAACTGCGTCGCCCCGGGCTTTATCGAATCGGCCATGACCGACAAGCTCAACGACAAGCAGAAAGACGCGATAATGGCCGCGATCCCGACGCGCCGCATGGGCACGAGTGTTGAAGTGGCGTCGGCCGTCGCCTATCTCGCCTCCAACGAGGCAGCCTACGTCACCGGCCAGACCATCCATGTCAACGGTGGCATGGCCATGATCTGACAGGATATTGCCGGGTGATAAGAAGACATGGCCGGCTTGTGAAAAGAGACCATTTCGCCTTGGACCTCAGCCATTTTTCGTGTAATGCGGCCCGCAACCCGGCGGTTCGGGCAAAAACCGGTCCGGCATCGTTGCGTTTCCGGCAGGACCATCTTTCAGCTTGATTAGCGGCATTCTGCCCGCTAACGAAGACAGACAAACAAAAGACGAGGATGCCCCAAATGAGTGACACCGCAGAGCGCGTCAAGAAGATCGTCATCGAACATCTTGGCGTCGATGCCGACAAGGTGACGGAGCAGGCGAGCTTCATCGATGATCTGGGCGCGGACAGCCTCGACACGGTCGAACTCGTCATGGCCTTCGAAGAAGAGTTCGGCGTCGAGATTCCGGACGATGCGGCCGAGACCATCCTGACCGTCGGCGATGCCGTGAAGTACATCGACAAGGCTTCAGCCTGACACTATCCGCAGTCATCACCGGGGAGGACCTGCGATGAGGCGTGTCGTCGTCACGGGCCTTGGCCTGGTTTCGCCGTTCGGCATGGGCTTCGAGCACAGCTGGAAGGAACTTCTGACCGGCCGCAGCGCCGCCAAGCGCGTCACCGAGTTCGAAGTGGGAGATCTTGCCTGCAAGATCGCCCACGTCATTCCGCGCGGTGACGGCACCAACGGCACGCTCAATCCCGAAGCCGTGCTCGAGCCCAAGGAACTGCGCAAGATCGGCGACTTCATCCTTTACGGGATTGCGGCCGCCGACGAAGCGCTGAAGGATTCCGGCTGGGAGCCCAGCACCGAAGCCGAGCGCTGCGCCACCGGCGTCATGATCGGCTCCGGCATTGGCGGCCTCGAGGGCATCGCCGAGAACGCTATCATCCTGAAAGAGCGCGGACCGCGCCGTATCAGTCCATTCTTCATTCCCGGCAACATTATCAACCTGGTATCTGGCCAGGTATCGATCCGGCATGGGCTGAAAGGCCCCAACCACGCCGTCGTCACCGCCTGCTCGACCGGCGCGCACGCCATTGGCGATGCCGCCCGGCTGATCATCTTCGGCGATGCCGACGTGATGCTGGCCGGCGGCGCGGAATCGCCGGTGACCAGACTATCGCTTGCCGGCTTCGCTGCTTGCCGGGCACTGTCCACCGACCGCAATGACACGCCTGAGAAGGCCTCGCGTCCCTATGACCGCGACCGTGACGGCTTCGTCATGGGCGAGGGCGCCGGGGTCGTCGTGCTGGAAGAACTCGAACACGCCAAGGCGCGCGGCGCCAAGATCTATGCCGAGGTCACCGGCTACGGCCTGACCGGCGATGCCTATCACATCACTGCACCGGCCGAAGACGGCGACGGCGCCTTCCGATGCATGACGGCGGCGCTGAACCGGGCCAAGCTGACGCCCGCCGACGTCGACTACATCAACGCGCACGGCACCTCGACCATGGCCGACACGATCGAACTCGGCGCCGTCGAGCGGCTGGTCGGCAACGCCGCCTCGAAAATCTCGATGTCGTCGACCAAGTCGTCGATCGGCCATCTCCTGGGTGCGGCGGGTGCCGCCGAGGCGATCTTTTCGATCCTCGCTATCAGAGACAACATCGCGCCAGCCACCATCAATCTTGACAACCCGGAACGCGAAACCGCGATCGATCTTGTTCCGAACACGCCACGGCATCGCCAGGTCGACGTGGCGCTGTCCAACTCCTTCGGCTTCGGCGGCACCAACGCTTCGCTGGTATTCCAGCGTTATACAGGCTGATTGCGGTATCGACCGGCGCGCCAGCGGTCTGTCGTCAATTTTGCCATATTCAAGCCTACTCTGCCGCTGGGGATTCGTCGCATCGGCCTGAAACCGAAGGCGCTTTTTTTAAAAGCACGATGCGTAGGCTTGAAATGTTAGGGCACGCTGTGCGTCCAATCGGGCGCATGGTCGCTCTAAGAGATCAGATGGTAGGGCGCTAATGAACACCAATCCGGGCGGCAGCGGACAATTCGGACAAAACCAGCAGACCGGCCCGATCGTGCCGAAGACCGCGGCCGAAGCTTTGCGCCCGGAAGCCGGCACACCACCACCAAAGCGCTCGCGCGCCTCGCGCAGCCAAGTCGTGGTGTTCATGAACTTCGTCATCTCCGCGGTGATGTTGATGATCCTCGCCGCCGGCGTTTCGCTCTATTTCGGCAAGCAGGCATTCAACGAACCGGGCCCGTCGGTGGCCGGCGACACCTTCCTGGTCAAGCCGAGCACCGGCGTCCAGGATATTGCCGACCAGCTCGAACGGCGTGGGCTGATCAGCGATGCCCGCATCTTCCGCATCGCCGTGCGGGTCTATGGCAATGATTCAGCGCTGAAGGCAGGCGAATACGAGATAAAGCCGCGCGCCTCCATGCGCGACATCATGGAGCTTCTGAAGAGCGGCAAATCGGTGATGTATTCGCTGACCATTCCCGAGGGCCTGACGGTCGAGCAGGCGCTGCAGCGCATCGCCGAGCAGGATGCGCTGACCGGCGACATGCCGGCCGCCAAGCCGGCTGAGGGCAGCCTCGCCACCGACACGCTGCGCTTTACCCGCGGCGCCACGCGCCAACAGATGGTCGACAAGCTGCTCGCCGACCAGAAGAAGCTGGTCGACGAGGTCTGGCAGCGGCGCGCGCCCGACCTGCCTCTGGCCAATGTCGACGACTTCGTCACCTTGGCCTCGATCGTCGAAAAGGAAACCGGCCGGGGCGACGAGCGCTCGCGCGTTGCCGCCGTCTTCCTCAACCGTCTGGCCAAGGGCATGCGGCTGCAATCCGATCCGACCATCATTTACGGCCTGTTCGGCGGCAAGGGCAAACCCGCCGACCGGCCGATTTATCAATCTGACATCCAGAAACAGACGCCTTACAACACCTATCTGATCAATGGCCTGCCGCCGACGCCGATCGCCAATCCCGGCCGCGCCGCGCTCGAAGCCGTCGCCAACCCGTCGAAGACCGATGATCTCTATTTCGTCGCCGACGGCACCGGCGGCCACGTCTTTGCCACCACGCTTGCCGAGCACAATGAGAACGTTGCCCGCTACCGGGCACTGCAGAAGAAGCAGGCTGAAGACGCCGCCAAGGGCGCCAAGACTCCGGGCCAGACCGATGCGCCGGCGGATGGCGACGACAACGGTGACGCAAGTGGCGATGCCGCCGGTGACAGCGGTGATGCCGGCGATACGGGTGCCGCCCAGTAGCAGGCCGGCGCTTTCAGAGGGATCGACCTTAAGCGACGCGGACAGAGGCGGACGCGCTGCTGCTTTGAACGAACAGCGGGGTTCGAAGCGTTTTCGGTCTTGCTCGGGTGCCTCTGAATCTCGATTTCAGCCCTGCGAGATCGAAACGACAGCGGCAATCAACATCTTGCCGGTATTGCGATTCTGACATTCGCGCTGCCCGTGATATCGAACGCATGCGCAATTGTTAGAATCGGACCATCAGGGAGACACGAGCCGCATCATGAATTTGCAGAGCATGACCGGATTTGCACGCACTGTTGCCGAACATGACGGCGCCTCGATCGCCTGGGAGGTCAAGTCGGTCAACGGCAAGAGCGTCGAGGTCAGGTTGCGGTTGCCGCAAGGTTTCGAGCGGCTCGAACCGACTGTGCGGCAGACGCTGCAGAAGCGCTTTTCGCGTGGCAATTTCCAAGCGACGCTGACCGTCGGCCGCGCCGCCGGCCAGCAGGCGCAGCCGGTGGTCAACGAAGCCTTCCTCAGGGATCTGGCGGGCATGGCCAAGCGGCTGCAGGACCAGTTCGGTGTTGGTCCGGCAACTGCCGACGGTCTGCTTTCCCTGCGCGGCGTGCTCGATATCCCTGAAACCAGCGAAACCGAGGAGGTGCGGGCAGCACTCGACGCGTCAATCCTGTCCGCGCTGGAAACGGCGCTTACAGGTCTCGAGCAGGCACGCCAGAACGAGGGCGAAGCGCTGCGTTCGCTGCTTTCCGGCCATATCGACGCCATTGAGGCGCTGACGCTTCAAGCCGAGGCCGACCCGTCGCGCGAACCGGCGGCGATCCGCGAGCGGATCGCCGAACAGGTGCGGCTGCTGATGGATGCGTCGGCCAATCTCGATGCCGGCCGGCTGCACATGGAAGCGGCGTTCCTGGCCACCAAGGCCGATATCCGTGAAGAGATCGATCGGCTGAAGACGCATGTGGCGTCGGGCAGAGCGCTGCTGGCAAATGGCGGCGCCATCGGCCGCAAGCTCGATTTTCTGGCGCAGGAATTCAACCGCGAATCGAATACGCTGTGTTCCAAGTCGAACGCCGCCACTGTCACCGCCATCGGGCTGGAACTGAAGGCGGTGGTCGACCAGTTTCGCGAACAGGTCCAGAATCTGGAGTAAACCCGAATGGGTGGCAAGGAGCCGATGGTTGCCAGGGATCTCGGATCCCGCATTCGCCGCCGCGGGCTGATGCTGGTCCTGTCGTCGCCGTCGGGCGCCGGCAAGTCGACGATCGCGCGCAACCTGCTGGAAAGCGACGGCAGCCTGGAATTATCGGTCTCGGTCACCACCAGGCCACGCCGCGGCTCGGAGATCGAGGGCGTCCACTATCACTTCCGCACCACGCGCGAGTTCGAGCGGCTGCGCGATTCCGACGCGTTGCTCGAATGGGCCGAGGTGCACGGCAATTGCTACGCGACGCCGCGCGAGCCGGCCGAACTGGCGCTGGCGCAGGGCCGTGACATGCTCTTCGACATCGACTGGCAAGGCGCCCAGCAGCTCAAGGAGAAGATGCGCGCCGACATCGTCTCGATCTTCATCCTGCCGCCGTCGATGAAGGAATTGAAGTCGCGCCTCAAGCGCCGCGCCGAGGACCAGGAGCACGTGATCGAGACCAGGCTGAAGAACGCCCGCAACGAGATCGAGCACTGGAAGGAATATGACTTTGTCATCGTCAACGACGATCTCGACCGCGCCTTCGCCGAAGTGCGTGGCATCGTGACGGCGGAAAGGCTGCGGCGCGACCGCCGGCCCGGGCTGTTCGATTTCGTCTCGGGGTTGCTGGACGAGAAGACGGAATAGCTCGTCCACCGCTGGCAATCTAAATTAGCGGCATCAGCTGCCTGGCAGATCGTCCGGCCAACGCTGCGCTCCGTGAAGCACGCGCAGGATTCGAATCGTGCTGTTGGTCAGCTGATAGGCCGCGACATATGGCGTGCCGACGATGACGATCTCTCGTGTCCCTGCAAGCCTGCCGATCCGGCCGCTTTGGGGAAGGTCCCGAAGACGGTTGATTGCGGCGACGATCCGCTCATCGGTGGCGATCGCGGCCGCAGGATTGTCGGCCTCGATATGCGCGAAGATGCCGTCGCGATCTGAAAGCGCGAATGGCGACCAGACGATCTTCAAGATTTAGGTTCACCCGAACGCCGCGCCGCGGCGCGTCTCTCGGCAAAATGCGCCTCGACTTGATCATCAGGAATGTCTTGTCGGGTGTCGTCGAGCGCTTCGCGAACCTTGGCGCGAAACCATAAATCATACGCCTCGTTGTTTGTGACGAGATCGATGGGCAGCGCACCCTCGTTGGCGGTTCGGGTGAGCAATATCCGCACCGCATCCGAGACCGTCAGCCCCATGCTTTCGAGCACCGCCGAAGCTCGATCCCGGATGTCGGCGTCGATACGCGTCTGGACCAGTGCATTTGCTGGCATGGCAATCTCCTTCGACGTCAATGTAATGCGTTTGAATGACGATTGCTAGGCGGCGCTAGCGCCGCCGGTCAAACCGCGTTTGTCAGCCGCACGAATTCCTCGACGCTGAGCGTCTCCGCACGCCGGGTCGGATCGATGCCGGCGCGCGTCAGCAGTGCCTCGCCACCCAGGCTCTTCACGCTCTGCCGCAGCATTTTCCGGCGCTGGCCGAAAGCGGCTTCGGTGACGCGACCGAGTTTTTTCACGTCGGTTGACAAAGGGCTGGCGCGCGGCACCAGATGCACCACCGAGGACGTTACCTTGGGTGGCGGCGTGAACGCTTGCGGCGGCACGTCGAAGGCGATCCTCGCCTCGGTCCGCCAGCCCGCCAGCACGCCGAGCCGGCCATAAGCATCGCTGCCGAAACCGGCGACAATGCGCTCGGCCACCTCGCGCTGGAACATCAGCGTCATCGATTGATAGAAGGGTGGCCAGTCCGCCACAGTCAGCCAACGGATCAACAGCTCGGTGCCGATATTGTAGGGCAGGTTGGCGGCAATCCTCACCGGGCTGCCTTGTGACGCGGTCTTGGCAAGAGCGGCAAAATCCGTCTTCAGCGCATCGCCGCTGATCACCTCGAGCCGGCCCGGATAGTGGTTGGAGACCTCGGCCAAGGCCGCAAGGCAGCGTTCGTCGCGCTCGATGGCGACGACGCGGCGGGCACCGGCAGCGAGCAGCGCCCTGGTCAGCCCGCCGGGGCCGGGGCCGACCTCGATTACCGTACTGTCGCTAAGGTCCCCGGCGACGCGCGCGATCTTGCCGGTCAAATTGAGGTCGAGCAGGAAATTCTGGCCAAGCGCCTTCTTTGCCTGCAGTCCATGGCGCTCGATCACCTCGCGCAGCGGCGGCAGCCCGTCAATGCTCATGAATTTTGGGCTCATGATTTGGGCTCATGATTTTTGGCTCATGCAACTGCGGGCTTTGCGCCGGTATCGGCCAGCCGGCGGGCCAGCTTTAGCGCCGCGATCAGGCTGTCGGGACGTGCGATGCCCTTGCCGGCGATGTCGAAGGCTGTGCCGTGATCGGGCGAGGTGCGGATGAACGGCAGGCCAAGCGTGACGTTGACGGCCTGGTCGAAGGCCAGCGCCTTGGCCGGGATCAACGCCTGGTCATGATACATGCAGACCGCCACGTCGTAGCCGGCGCGGGCGCGCGCATGAAACATCGTATCGGCCGGCAGCGGTCCGAAGGCATCGATGCCTTGCGCCCGCAACATGTCGACCGCAGGACGAATGATGTGCTCGTCCTCTGTCCCCATGGCGCCGCTTTCGCCGGCATGCGGATTGAGGCCGGCAAGCGCGAGCCTCGGCCTGGCGATGCCGAAACGGCGTGCAAGATCGCCGGCGGTGATGCGCGCGATGGCAACGATCAGCTCCGTCGTCAGCGTCTTCGGCACCTCGGCCAGCGCGATGTGGATGGTGACAGGAACGGTGCGCAATTCGGGGCCGGCGATCAGCATCACCGGCGTCACCGTGCCGCCGGTGTGGAGCGAGGCCAGATGCGCCAGATACTCGGTGTGGCCGGGAAAGCCGAAGCCGGCATCGTAGAGCGGCTTCTTCGCGATCGGACAGGTGACGACCGCGGCCGCGTGACCGGCAAGGCAGTCGGCGACGGCGCGATCGATGGCCTCGATGATGCCGGCGGCATTGGCCGGGTCGGGCCGGCCGGGATCGTCGGTGAAGTGGGCCGCCAGCGGCACCACGGGCAAGGCGTGTTGAAAGACACCAGCTGCTTGGGCCGGCACCGTCTCGGCGATTGCCACCGCCGCGCCGAGCCGGCGCGCCCGCGCGGCAATCAGCGCCGGATCGGCGAGAAGGTAGAAGGGCGCGGCACCGGAACCGCGGGCGCTCTGCCACGCGGCAATGGCGATTTCCGGACCGACGCCGGATGGATCGCCGACGCTCAGCGCCAGCGGAAGCTCTGTCTCACGCACGGCTGGGCCGGTTCAGCGCGTAACGATCTTGGCTTTCGCCTTCAGCTCTTCGACATATTTGGCCGAGAGCTCGTCGGCGTTCTTGTCGCCGCTGCCTTCGCTCTGGAACACCATCTGGGCCGCCTTGTCGTCGGAAACCTCTCGCGACGAGCAGATGCCGATGAATTCAATGCCGCGATCGGTCTCGCGCACGGCCGTGGCGCCGCCCAGCTTGGTGGCCTTGATCTGCTCGGCCCAGTCCGGCGGCAGTTGCGGCGCCAGCAATCGGGGGAGGTCGCGAACGGTGACGTCGATCAGGCCCTTGGCGAATTCACGCGTGGTGTTGCAGCCATTGAAGCGGGCGCGCATGGCTTCAGCCTCGCGCTTGCGTTTGGCGAGTGTGGCACTGCGCTCGGCCTTCGGCACCACGAAGATCACCTGCTGCAGCATGTACTCGGTGGCGCTTGGCTTGGCGCCGCCTTTTTCGAGCATGCGCTTGACCAGATCCTGTTCGCTCACCTCCCCGCCGCCGCCGCTGTAGCGTGCGCTCAGCGCCTGGTTCCACGCCATCTGGGAGCGGATGAATTCCTTGAAATGCTCCTTGGTCACGCCGGACTGCGCCATGACACCGTCGAGCTGCTTGAGCTGCATCTTGTTGCTCGAGGCAAAGCGCTGATAGGCAGCCTCTACCTGGGCGTCGGAGATGCGGATGCCGAGACGCCTGGCCTCGGCCATGCGCAGCGTCTGGTCGATCATTTCCTGACCCGCGTCACCCTTCTTGCGCTGCAGTTTCAGGAAGGCAGCCCGGTGCGCGATGTCGCCGGTGGTGATCGGCATGTTGTTGACGACATACTTGATTTCACTGGCGAACGCCGGCGGTACCATCATGGTGACAGAGACCGAGGTCGCCGCCAACAGGAGCGCGAATCCTGCCGAAAACAGGTATTTCCTCATCGAAAGCATCCCAATTCTACCCGGTTTTGGCCGATTCCAGCCCGATATTGGCGAAATCCGTGCCCGCTTTATGCGGCAAAACGATGTCGTCAGCCGGCTCTACTGGATGGAGTCGATCGAGCTTTGGGACGAGCCGAAATCGCCGAGCGTGCGGAACGACAGGTTGAAGCCGACATTCTGCGACACTTCCTTGGTGTTGATGTCGCGTGATTCCGAGTACGTCATCAGGTAGGTGAAGCAGGAATCATTGTAGGCAAAGCCGACGCCGTCCTTGACCAGCACGCTTTGTTGCAGGTCGTAGGTGCCGGTGCCGAAGACGCGCCAGTTTTCGGCCAGGTGTGTCGAGGCGCCGAGCGTGACTTCGTGGCGGTCGGTGGTGAAACCATAGAGCGGCTGCGCCTGGATGAAGGCGTATTTGGCGCTCAGCGAAACCGGCAGCCCGGAATAGGCGGCCTTCACCTCGGCACGGCGAACTTCGAAGGTCTGCTCGTCGAAGCGGCCGCTGAGCGAACCGGAGAAGCCGCTCGGGCTGCTGAAGCCGACAAGGCCGACATAGTCGGAGGTCGAAGTCTCCAAGCCGGAATCGGCGCCCGCATTGACCAGATCCGGTGAATCGAACGAGTTGCGCCCGCCCAACTGGTAGGATTGGCCGAAGATCGCGTTGGTGCCCCAGCCATTGTCGTAGGCGCCGGAATAGCGGAACCCGACATTGGCGCGGCTGCCGCCTTCGACGCGGTCGTAGCCGGAGAACTTGTCGCGCTCGAACAGCGTCGTGGCGTCGAAGACGAAGCTCTGTGCATCCTCGTTGGGAACGGCGAGCCCGCCGACATACTGCTCATTCGGGCGCATGAAGACCTGCGCCATCGGCTCGACGATATGGCTGGAGCCGGTCATCGAGAACAGCACCGGCCAGCGCATTTCAAGTCCGGCGGTCGCCATGTACCGGGCGAAGGAAGACCGCATGTCGTCGGCGGCACCGACATTCGTTGCCATCTGGTTTACCGCAGTCAGCGAAGCCGAAGAAGCGTTGAGATAGTCGACGTCGCCCTGCAGAGCCAGAAGGGGCGTCAACTGCAATCCGCCGTCCGTGGTGAAGGTACGCTTCCATTCGGCTTCGGCGGTGAGGCGACCGGATTCGCCCTCGATGCCGCGCACGCGCTGGACGCCTGAGCCCGGCACATAGGGGGTAAAATAGGCCTGATCGAGATCGTCGCGGCGAATGACTCGTGCATTGACGTTGAACGACAGCTGGCCGCCGGCCACCGACATGTCGGGGATGTAGGCATAGTCGAGCGACGGCAACACCCAGGGCTGCTTGTCGCTGCGCGATGCGACGTTGCCGTCCGGTGTGTTCTCCTGAACCTGGAAGCGCATGGCGCGCACATCGAAATAATTGCGGTCGTTTAGGCCGGTCAGGTAGACCGACGATTGATGCACGGCGTCGTTGTAGCCTTCGATCGTATAGGTACGCGAAAAATTCTTGTCGGTCTGAAGCAGGATATCCCAGCCGAAGTCCCAGCGCGGATTGATGGCGAACTGGCCCTTGGTGCCCATCATGCCGCGGAACTTGTTCGGATCGCCTGCTGGCCCCGAATTGACATTGTAGCCGCCGGGGAAAGCCGCGAAATCACGGAAAGCGCCAGGGTCCTGCTGGTTGATTCCGGCAAGCTTCAGCGTGTACTGGCCATTGTTGAAGCGCTGGCGCCACTCGGCCTCGCCGAGGAAACCCTGCTTGGTGTAGCCGCTGCCGGTAACGGTGAGGTCGTAGGTCGGCGACAGGGCAAAATAGTAGGGGACTTTGACGCCGACGCCGAGACGGTTGTTGTAGCCGATGCTGGGGATCAGGAAGCCGCTTTTGCGCTTGACCGTAGGGTCGGCGATCTCGAACGCCGGCAGGTAAGCCAGCGGGAAACCGAAGAATTCGAAATTCGCATTCTCGAAGCGAACCGTTTTCTTTTCGCCGTTCCAGATGATCTTCCTGGCTTTGATCCGCCAGGTCGGCGCCTTGTCCGGCTTGTCTTCGCAAGGCTCGCAGGCCGTATAGACGCCGTTGTGGAACGTTGTCAGCACGCCGCCCATGCGCTCGGCGCTTTCGGCGGCGAAATAGGCTTTTTCGGGCGTTTCGACGCGCAGCGCATTAACGAAACCGTCAGCGAAATCGTCGGTAATATCGATATGCTGCGAGTTGATCTTGGTGCCGTCGCTGTTGACGATCTCCACATTGCCGCTGGCAACCAGCCGCTTGGTGTTTCGATCATAGACGACGCGCTGGGCGACGAGCTTGTTGCCGCCATAGTCGATCTGGACGCCGCCGATGGCGGTGACCGTCTGGTTGTCATTGTTATAGACGAGCGTGTCGGCCGCCAGCAGCATCTGGGAGCCGGAGGGAACCTTCGTTGCCACGTCGGTAACGTCCTGCGCCAGCGCAGGGGCCGTCAGCACGCCGCAGGCGAGCAGGCATGCCAAGGCGCTCGCCGAATAGAGGCGCGCCAAACCGGCCTGCCTATGGCTGCGCAAAGCCGCCTCCCTCACTAGCCGTCTTCCTTGTATAGCAGGAATGTCACCCCAAAGAACATAGCCACGACAACCGGAACCCATGCAGCCACGGCTGTGGGCACGAATCCCGCAACGCCGAATGCCTTGACCAATACCGAAACGACATAAAGCAGAAAGCCGGCGAGGACGCCACCCAGAATCATCGTTGCCGACTGCCCCATCCTCGCAAATCGCATTGAAACTGTTGCCGCAATCAGCGTCATGGCCACAAGCAGGAACGGTAACGCCACCAGCGAATCGAACTGCATGGCGAAGGCATTTGCCTTGAGGCCGAAGGAGCGGGCAACCTCAATCTTGCCGGGAAGGTCGTAAAACGGGATGGTTTCGGGGCGCGCCAGCCGTTCCTGCACGAATTCCGGCTTGAGGTTGGTCGGCAACTGGTCGGTCGTTTCGGAACGGATGTTGCCGTCCTTGAACACCTTGACGTCCTGCAATTCCCAGTAGCCGTCGCGCAGAAAGGCCCGCGCCGCGTCCTTGCGCTCGACGATATTGCCCTGCGGATCGAGGACGAAGAACACGGTGTCGGCCATTTCCAGGCCCTGGTTCAGGATGGCGCGGGCGCCGATGATGGTGTCGCCGGAGTTGGTTTTCTGGCGGATCCACGGCGTGGCATCGGCCGCCACCACGTTCGAATTGCCGGATCGCAGCTGGTTTTCCATCTGCTCCGACCATGAGAAGCCATGCGCGGCGATCGGATTGAGCACGCCGACCGACAATATGCCGAATAACAGCGCACCGATGCAGCAGGGCAACAGAAACTGCCAGGCCGACACTCCGGCCGAGCGCGCAATCACCAGCTCGTATTTTCGGTTGAGCGAGACCAGCGTCGCCATCGCCGAGAACAGGCCGACGAACGGCACCGTCTGCAGCATGATCATCGGCATCCTCAGCGCCGAGATCGCGACCGCCGTGCCGTAGGTGAAGCCCGGCAGGCCGGTGATGCGGCCGGACAGCTCGGTGAAGTCGATCAGGAACACCAGCGCCAGAAGGCCGATGAAGAACCAGATCGTGATCGACACGTAGCGAAAGAAGAAGTAGCGGCCCAGGGTCCAGCCCATCGTCAGGCTCCCTGGCCGGATGTGTAGCGCCGATTGAGGCGCAGCTTGAGCGCCGTCCAGCCATCGCTGACGCGGCCGGCGAAATTCGTCATCCAGTCGGCCCAGCTGCCGGGCAGTTCCATGCTTCGCGAGGTGACGATGAACCAGATGGCGACCGCCGAGGCGATGACCGGCACGCCATAGACCATATAGGCGTATTGCGGGATCTTGTCCGCCTTGCCGGCGGCAAAGAAGCCCAGCCAGCGCACGAACAGCGCAATGGCGATGGCTGTGATCAGCGGGTGGATGCGCGCCTCGCGGTGTGAGCGCGCATCGCCTGCGACCGCCAGCGCGATCAGCGCGAACACCAGCGAATAGGACCATTCGGAAAAGCGCTGGTCGAGCTCGGCCTTGTAGGCGCCGGGCCTGCGCTGGAAGATCTTGTCGTTCGGATCCGGGTTGAGCAGGTATTGCGTCGTTCGGTCCTTGGGCAGGAGCATGATATCGTTCGCCGCCGACATGAAGGCGGAAAGGTCGAAGGCGTAGGACGTGAAGCGGATGACCGACAGATCGCCGGTCAGCGTCTTGCGATGAATGACGCCGTCATTCATCATCAGCACCTTCTCATCACCCTTTTCGACGACGCTGCCGCTCTTGGCATAATAGACCAGATTGGCGCCTTCCTCGCGCGAATCGGCCACGAAGATGCCGCCAAGCCGGTTGTCCGGCAGCCGCTCGCCGATCTGCAGGAACAGTCCGTCGTCGATCTTGCGGAACGTGCCTTCCTGGATGATCAGCGACAAGAGATCGGCGCGCGAGGATGCGATCAGCTGGCGGTTCTTCTGCCTGGCATAGGGTTCGACGCCATTGTCGACCGCGAAGGAAAAGACGCTGGCCGCCAGCGCGATCAGCAGGACCGGCCGCACAATCGTCCAGCGCGAGGCGCCGGCGGCGTTGATGACGGCCAATTCCGAATCGGAGTTCATGACGCTGAGCGTCTGGGCCACCGCCACCACCAGGGCGAATGGCACCACGATCGGGATGATGGTGGGGATGATGAGGCCCGCGACCTCGAAAAAAGTCAGCGCCGATTGGCCACTATCGGTGACCAGGTCGATGCGGGCAAGCACCTGCGTCGTCCAGACAATGGCCAGCGTCCAGATCAGCGCAGCGAGAAACACCGCCAGTGCGCGACGCATGATGTAGCGTTCAACGACCTTCATGTAAGGCTTTTCTCGATTTGCCGAACGGCATCATGCCCGCCGACAAGGTAGTCGTCCGGCTGCGGCTGTACAACTGGGTGCGTTTGGCCATTTCTTTCAGGCGGTTCGATCCGATTCTCCGTCCCACATCGCCCGTCCCGCACGCCGGAGTGTCGGCGGCAATGGATAAGAAAGGGAGAACATCGATGGTTAACAACAGGTTGCGGCAGGAAAGCGGAGCCGTGCCGCGACGAATCGTTATCGATTCCGCTGCGCATATGAGCCCTGATTCCGGCAAAGTCTTGCCAAATCAAGGAAAACGACCAAATGTCGCGCATCTTCCCTGAGAATGCATTTTTCCTGAAAATCTGAGCCGTTTCCCGAAAGCAGGACCTGATGACTTTGAGACCATTGATCGCCTTCGCCAAATTTGCCGCACCCAAAAAGGGCAGCATCTTCGTGCTGGCGGCCGACGATGGTGGTCTTGGCGAACCGGCAAAGGCCTGCGACCCGGCAGGAACGCTGGCGCGGGCGTTTCCGGTGGCGGAGTTTTCCGGCAAATTCGCCGGTGTCGTCGAAGTACTGACGCCGCAGGGAACATCGCTCGACCGACTGGTGGCGGTCGGCGCCGGCAAGGTCGCCGGCCTCGATGACTTTGCCTGGCTGAAGCTTGGCGGCACCATCGCCGCGTCCCTGCGCAAGGCAGCGGAGGTGGCCGTCATCCTCGATGTGCCGGGCGCAAAGATTGGCGGCAGGCAAGCGGCGAACCTTGCCGCCGGCATCATTCTTCGCAGCTACTCCTTCGACAAATACAAGACCAGGAAAGACAAGGACGATGCCGAGCCGAAGAAACCGGTCAAGGTGACCATCCACACCGCCGATCCTGCCGCGGCGAAAAAGGCCTTCGCCGACGAGGTTGCGGTCATCGACGGCGTGCTTCTGGCGCGCGACCTTGTCAACGAACCGGCCAATACGCTCGGCCCGATCGAATTCGCCGCCCGCGCCAAGGAACTGGAAGCGCTCGGCGTCCAGGTCGATATCCTCACCGAGAAGGAAATGAAGAAGCTCGGCATGGGCTCGCTCCTCGGTGTCGCGCAAGGCTCGCCACGCGGCGCCCGGATGGCTGTCATGCAATGGAAGGGCGGCAAGGCCAAGGACGCACCGGTCGCCTTCGTCGGCAAGGGCGTCACCTTCGACACCGGCGGCAATTCTATGAAGCCGGCCTCGGGCATGGAAGACATGAAGGGCGACATGGGCGGTGCCGCGGCCGTCATCGGGCTCATCCAGGCGCTGGCCGCGCGCAAGGCCAAGGCCAATGTCGTCGGCATCGTCGGGCTGGTGGAAAATGCCGTCGACGGCCATGCCCAGCGCCCCGGCGACATCGTCACCTCGATGTCGGGTCAGACCATCGAGGTGCTCAACACCGACGCCGAAGGACGCCTCGTTCTGGCCGACGCGCTGTGGTATTGCAACGACCGCTTCCAGCCGAAATTCATGGTCAATCTGGCGACGCTGACCGGCGCCATCATGGTCGCGCTCGGCCAGCATTATGCCGGCCTGTTCTCCAACAATGACGAACTGTCGGACAGGTTGACGGCGGCCGGCCAGGCGACGCAGGAGCGGCTGTGGCGCATGCCGCTTGGGCCCGAATACGACAAGCTGATCGATTCCAAGAACGCCGACATGAAGAACATCGGCGGCCGCTATGGTGGCGCCATCATCGCCGCGCAGTTCCTGCAGCGGTTCGTCAAGGAAACGCCGTGGGCGCATCTCGACATCGCCGGCACCGCGATGGGCTCTCCGCCGAGCGAGATCAACCAATCCTGGGGTTCGGGCTTTGGCGTCAGGCTGCTCGACCGGCTGGTGCGCGACAATTACGAGGGATAAGGCAGGGCATGGCCGATGTCCTGTTCTACCACCTGACCGAATCGACGCTGGAGGATGCGCTGCCCGGCCTGCTCGAGCGCAGCATCGATCGCGGCTGGCGAGCCGTGGTGCAGACCGGCACCGAAGAGCGGCGCGACGCGCTCGACCAGCATCTGTGGACGTTCAGGGACGATTCGTTCCTCGCGCACGCGACCGACCGTGAAGCCCATCCGGCCGAACAGCCAATCCTGCTCACCACAAGCGACGGCAACCCCAACCAGGCGCAGATACGCTTCCTCGTCGATGGCGCCGCTCCCGCCGATCTCGCCGGCTACGAACGCGCCGTGTTCCTGTTCGACGGCCACGATGCGGCCCAGGTCGAAGGCGCGCGGATGCATTGGAAGACGTTGAAAGAGGCCGGCCACGCGGTCACCTACTGGCAGCAGACGCCGGACCGGCGCTGGGAGCGCAAGGCGTAAGCGCTTTGCCGGCGCGTCTTGAAAACGACGCTGTTGTCGCCGAACGATCCGACTTAGGAATTGCGAAAAGCGCAACTCAAGCGGCGGGCTGAGAATGCGGATCAGGATCATCGGAACGGGGCGGGCCGTGCCGGCTCGATGCGTGACGTCGCGCGCCCTCGATGCGCGGCTGGGGTTTGGCGATGGACATTTCGAGGCCGCGACCGGCATCATCGAACGCTATGTCTGCGAGGCCGAATCGCAGGTCGACCTTGCTTGTGCCGCAGCCCGTCTGGCGCTTGCCGATGCCGAACTTGAGGCAGGCAGTGTCGATCTGGTCATCGGCGGTTGCGGCGTGCCTTACCAGCCGTTGCCGTCGACGGCTCCGCTGGTCATGCAGCGCCTCGGCCTTGCCGATGGGTCGGCGGCCGCCTTCGACGTCAACAGCACCTGCCTCGGCTTCCTCACAGCGTTCGAGACCGCGTCGCGCCTGATCGAGGCCGGGCAATGCCGGACGGCGCTGGTGTTCTCGTCTGAAATCGCCTCGCGCGCCCTGCCGTGGCAGGACCAGCCGGAAATTGCGGCCCTCTTCGGCGATGGCGCGGCGGCCGCCGTGCTGCAACAGGCCCCAAGCGAGGGTCGGGTCGCGGCCAACCTGATGCGCACCTACCCTTCCGCCTATGCGGCCTGCAGCATCGGCTCCGGCGGCACCCGGTTCGACTTTCATCGTGAGCCCGAGGAATTCGCCCGCCACAGCCTGTTCCACATGGAGGGTAAGGAACTGTTTCGCGTTACGTCACGCCATTTCAACGGCTTTGTAGCGGAGTTGCTCGATCGCGCCGGCTGGCGGCACGACGATGTCGACCTCGTCGTGCCGCATCAGGCAAGCCCTTTCGCGCTCGCCCACATGGCGCGCCAGACGGGCTTCGCCAGGGAAAAGCTCGTCGACATCGCGGCGCGCTACGGCAATCAGATCGCCGCTTCCATCCCCTTTGCGCTCGACGTCGCGCGCCGCGAACAACGCATTGTGCCCGGCGCCAAAGTGCTGTTCCTCGGCACCTCGGCCGGCGTGTCGTTCGGCGGCATGGCGCTGGAAGCATGACCGTGGGACGCGTCCTCGTCACCGGCGCTAGCGGCTTCCTCGGCGCGCATGTCATGGCGCGGCTGGCTGCACTGGGCACACCGGCGCTGGGTCTTGGCAGGGACGCCAAACGCTGCGCGGCGCTCGAAGCCGCTGGTCATCGGGTCGTTCGGCTCGATTTGTCTCAACCATTCGATGCAGCTGCCGCGCGCGCTCTCGACGGCGTCGATGCGATCATCCACTGCGCGGCACTTTCCGCGCCCTTCGGCAGGTTGGCGGATTTCCAGACGGCAAATGTCACAGCTACCCGCAACCTCAGCGATTTCGCGCGCGGGCAAGGCGTGCGCCGCTTCGTCCATATCTCCAGCCCGACGGTCTGTTTCGCCTATCGCGACCAGCTCGGAGTTTCCGAGAATGCGGCCTTGCCCCCTCCGGTCAACCACTATGCCCGCACCAAGCGGCAGGCCGAGGAGATCGTGCTGGCGGCGCCTGAGATCAGCCCGGTGGTGCTGCGGCCGCGCGGCCTCTACGGTCCCGGCGACCGCACGCTGCTGCCGCGTCTGCTGCAGGTGGCACGGCAGCGCCCGCTGCCGCTGTTTCGCGACGGCAAGGCGCGCATCGATCTCACTTATATAGAGGATGTCGTCGATGCGGTGCTTGCCGCGCTGTCCGCCGGCAGCGCTGCCGAGGGACAGATATTCAACATCTCCGGCGGCGAAGTGGTGCCGGTCCGCCGCATTGCCGAGGCGGCCTGCGCCCGCGCCGGCGTGCAGCCGCGCTGGCGCAGAATGCCGCTCTGGCCCGCCATGCTGGCGGCCGGGATAGCGGAGACGGTAGCGAATATATTGCCCGGCCGCCCGGAACCGCCGGTGACGCGCTACGGTCTTGGCCTGTTCGCCTATGCGCAGAGCCTCGATCTTTCCAAGGCAGGCCGCATCCTCGGCTGGGCGCCGAAAGTGTCGTTCGAGGAAGGGCTCGATCGCACATTCGGCAAGGCGATGGAAAGCAGGGGGGCAGCGTGAAGATCGTCTTCGCCAACAGCGCCTCTGTCGGCGCAGCCGAGCGCCTGATCCTGCGCGGCGGCAGCTGGGCGAAGGTCAGGCTACGTGTCCGCTACGGCCTGATCATGCATCCGCGGGCCGGCCCCGTCCTGATCGACACCGGCTACACGCCGCATGTGACACAAGGCAGTGGGCGCAGCACGGCGCTGCGTCTTTACAGTGCGATCCTCCGGCCCCAGCTCAACGAAGCCGAGCAGCCGCTCGCGGTACTGGCGCGCTTCGGCCTGTCTTTGCAGGATGTGCGCACCGTCATCGTCACGCATTTCCATGCCGACCACATGTCGGGCCTGTCGCTGTTTCCCAACGCTCGGCTTATCGCCAATGACACCGCCTGGGCGCGGGCGAAGGCCAAGACTTCCCTGCAGAATCTGCGCCATGGCGTCTTCAAGGAACTGTTCCCGTCTGACTTCGAGGCCCGACTCGACGGGCTGTCGTCGAAGCGGCAGGTCGAGCCGCGTGGCGGCGTACCGGGCGGCGCCGATCTGTTCGGCGACGGCAGCGTCATCGCAGTCGGTCTGCCCGGCCATGCCGATGGCCAGTTCGGCCTTTCGTTCCCAAATCTGGAGCGGCCGCTGCTCTACGCCGTCGACGCGCAATGGTTGTTCGCGGCCCTTGTCGAAAACCGAACTCCCGGTCTGCCGGCAACCCTGCTGGCCGAGGATGCCGCCGCGATCGAGCCGACCAGCGTAATGTTGCGCCGGTTTCTGGCGACCGGCGGCGAGGTTGTTCTTTGTCATGATCCGGCGGTGACGGCCTACGATCTGGCCGGAGAGAGCGCATGAACGGGCCGACGGAAGCGGCCCGTTCGTTTGTGTTGACGCAATGGCTCTCGCGCAAGAGCCGTGAGAATTTCGAACGCTGGCAAGGTCATGCCTTGCGCCGCTTTCTCGACCGCGACCTGCCGCGCGCGCCGTTCTACGGCAAGACGCCGCGTCATCTCGGCGATCTGCCGGTGACCGACAAGGCGACGCTGATGGGCAATTTCGAGCGCTTCAACATTCATGGCGTCTCGGCCGCCGAGGCCTGGAAGGCGCAGGCCGGCGATAGCCGCATTGGCGAGCTGACTGTCGGCTCCAGCACCGGCACGTCGGGCAATCGTGGCCTGTTCGTCATTTCCGAGGCGGAAAAATACCGCTGGCTGGGCACCATCCTGGCCAAAGCCGTGCCCGATCTGCTCTGGCGCCGGCAGCGCGTTGCGGTGATCCTGCCGCAAAACACCGGGCTCTACGATAGCGCGCGCAAATCGCGGCGTATCGACCTGCGCTTCTTCGATCTGACGCGCGGTCCGGAGAGCTGGCGCGGCGCTCTCGAAGATTTCGCGCCGACGGTGATCATCGCGCCACCGAAGATACTGCGGCACTTCGCGGCCGAGGGCTTTCGGCTCAAGCCGCAGCGTGTCTTCAGCGCCGCCGAAACGCTCGACCCGGTTGACCGGCCGGTCATCGAGGCATTCTTTGGTGGTCAGGTCGACCAGATCTACATGGCGACCGAAGGGCTGTTCGCCGTCACCTGCCGCCAGGGCGGGCTGCATCTGGCCGAGGATTCGGTGTTCTTCGAGTTCGAACCGGCCGGCGACGGCCTGGTCATGCCGCTGATCACCGCCTTTCGCCGCCGGACCCAGATCATGGCGCGCTACCGGATGAACGACTTGCTGCGGCTGTCCGAAAAGCCATGCCGCTGCGGCTCGCCGCTGCGCACGCTGGACGAGATCGTCGGCCGCATGGACGACGCTTTCCG
The DNA here is from genome assembly GCF_040321695.1 of Mesorhizobium sp. M0292. Taxonomy (NCBI): domain Bacteria; kingdom Pseudomonadati; phylum Pseudomonadota; class Alphaproteobacteria; order Hyphomicrobiales; family Phyllobacteriaceae; genus Mesorhizobium; species Mesorhizobium sp. M0292. Next base: position 115,436 of record NZ_JAMYSB010000011.1, on the reverse strand, counting down.
GCTAGCCTCGCCGCACGGGCAGCTCCTCGTCACGCCCGACATACTACGCAATGCGGTGCTCAAGGCCGACCGGCGCATCGACGATTTCCGCCTGGTCCAGACCGCTGAAGATGCAATCGAACTCAGCCTGGCCCCCGGGCTTGCCGACGAAGCCGCCACCGCCGCCCATCAGTCCGTGCGCAATTTGCTGGCGGCGCGCCAGGCGACAGCTTCGGTCAGCCTTGTTCGCAGGGACCTGCCGTTGGAGACCGGCCGCAAACTGCGTCGGGTCGAATGCCACCTGGGAGCGGCATCATGAACCGGCTCGCTATGTTGCCACTCGATCAGACGAACCGGGTAGAAAACAACCCGCGTGAGGTCGAAGCCTTCGTTCAGCTTTTCAACGAGGTGCCGGTGCGCGACCTCGTGCGCAATCTGACAGTGGCTGTCGAAACCTTCGAGATCGCCGGCCGCTCCTTTCCGCTGACGCTGAACGACAGAAGCGAAGCGCCGAACTGCTACATCTGCTGCCCGTCCAGCGCCTATGTCGACTATGCCATCGACGAGACCCGCAATTTCGTCTCCTCGCCCTTGCTGCAAAAAACGATGCGGATGCTGATCGGCCTGTGCGCGCCGCTGGTCACGATGAGCGGCCTTGACCATCAGGTTCAGGTCAACAACTGGCTCTATTCGACCAATCCGGTGCCGCTGCTCGATCGCAACGCGGTCGCGGCGATGCGCGACGATCTCACCGCGCGTTTTCCCGATCGCGCTGTTCTCATCCGCTCCCTGAACGAGATCGCCGATCCGTCGACAATCGCAGCGCTGAAGGCGGAGGGTTTTCGAATGCTGGCGGCGCGGCAGATCTACATCTTCGCAGGCGACGGTTCGGCCATGACCAACGACATGAAGCGCGACCGCAAGCGGCTGCCCACGACGCCTTTCGAGCAGGTCGGCAATGGCGACTTCACCGAGGCCGACTATGCGCGCGCCGAAGCGCTCTACCGGATGCTCTATCTCGACAAATACACGCCGCTCAACCCGCACTACACGGCCCGCTATATCGGCGAGACGCACCGTCGCGGCATCCTGCAACTGGCAGGCCTGCGTCGTCCCGGCGGTGAACTGGTCGCCGTCGCCGCTTTGTCTCAGAACGGCAGGACACTGACGCAGCCCATCGTCGGCTACGACACCGGCCTCCCGGTGAGCGAAGGCCTTTACCGCATGATGATGGCGCTGGCGCAGGATCATGCGATGGCGCACAGCCTGTTCTTCAACATGAGCGCTGGTGCCGCCGCCTTCAAACGCTTGCGCGGCGCCGTGGCGACGGTGGAATACAACGCCGTCTATGCTGCCCATCTGCCGCGCCGCCAACGCATGGCGGTGCGGATCATGGAATTTGTGCTCGCGAAGATCGGCATTCCCCTGCTCAGGAGATTTGAACTTTGAGCGACACCCGGCAGCAGAAAGACAAAGACTATTGGCAGGCGGTGATGCGGTCTGCCGACATCAAAGCCAAGCCGAAGCGCATCCTGTTCGACGGCGCGCCACTGGTGCTGTTCCGCTCGGCGAAAGGCATTGCCGCCCTCTTCGACCGCTGCGCTCACCGCCTGGTCGAACTCTCGACCGGCAAGGTCGTCGGTGGCGAGATCGAATGTCCCTATCATGGCTGGCGCTACAATGGGGAAGGGCGCTGCACCGCCATTCCCGGCCATGTCGGCGACGTCCCGCATTACCGTATCCGCCGCTACAGCGCGATCGAGCGCGACGGCGTCGTCTTCGTCTCGGCAGGCACGCCTGAGGGCGAGCCCTATCTCCATTGCATGCAAGGCAAGGATGTCGTCGTGAAGCGGGTGCGAAGCTCGGCGCGATCGACGGTGCTCGACGCCGCCGAGAACATTCTCGACGCCACTCACACCCACTTCACCCACAAGGGTGTGCTGCGCGGCCTGACCGCAAAGCGCCATCTCGTGCGCGTCGAGGTGACCGGCGGCAAGGGCTGGGTCGAAAGCTGCTACACCGGCGAGGACCGCCAACAGGGGCTGGTCAGCCGGCTGCTGGAAGGCAAGCGCGCCAAGACCATCGGCCGCTACCGCCATCCCGGCATCGTCGAACTCGAATATTGGGGCAAGGGCGGCTTGGCGCTGGCGACCACTTTCCATTTGCGTCAGGCGGACGAACGGACCGTCGAAGGCGTCGGCTGGCTGATCGGCCCGCGACAGGGCCTGTTCGGCGAACTCAAGGCGCTTGCTTTCCGGCCGCTCTTTGCCTTTGCCCTGCAGCAGGATCGCCGTGTGCTGAAATCGGCCAGCGACAACGCCCGTATATCGCCGCAGGTTCAGCCGGCGATCGGCCCGCTGGATTTCCTGCGCCGCGACATAGCGGCGATCATCGACGGCAAGATGCCACCGGCGGCGGCAGAGCCGCGGGTGCACCAAATCGAGTTGTAATCTAAAGTTCACGGCACTTGATTCCAGTTCTGCTGTAAATTATAGTTCACGGATGATCGAAGTTCGATCCACTGACGAATTCCGAAAATGGCTCAGAGGGCTCACGGACATTCGCGCCGTAAAGAAGATCACCCAACGGATTGTCCGCGTTCAGGCTGGGCTGTTGGGAGACGCCAAGTTCTTCGATGGCATAGGAGAATTGCGCGTAGATTACGGTCCGGGATACCGCGTGTACTTCGTCCGGCGCGGCAACACGGTCATTATCCTGCTCTGCGGCGGTGACAAAGGCTCGCAGGACAGGGACATCGGAAAAGCCAGGAAAATGGCAAAGGAAGTTTGATATGACCCTCAGAACCACACCATTCGACGCCGCCGAATATCTTGATGATGCTGAGTCTCAAGCCGAACTGCTCGCTGATGCGTTCGAGACCGGGGACGCGACTTATATTGCGCACGCCCTCGGCATTGTCGCGCGCGCCCGCGGCATGACAAGCATAGCGAAGGACGCCGGCGTGACCCGAGAGGCACTCTACAAGGCGCTGAGCGAAAAGGGCGATCCGCGCCTCAGTACATTGCTGGGCGTAACCAAGGCGCTTGGCCTGCAATTGTCCGCAAAGCCAGTTATCCCGTTTAGGCAACCTTAGCAGGACTTACGCACTCAGCTGAAAACGGGAAGTTCCGCTTCAACTCGACTAGTCCTGCTCCGGCCCATTCCACTCGATATCGCGCGTCGACGCAGCCTGAAGGCTGATGCGCTGGCGCAGTGCTGTGCCGGCGATCTCGGCCAGCGTGCGCCACTGCGCCCGCTTCGGCGCCGGGTCGCCCGGCCAGTCGAGCAGCTCATCGGCATCGTGCATCGCCTGGCGAAAGCTGCCGAGACCACCGGAGCGCAGTGCCGCCGGCATCCCGTAGATCCACATCGCCAGCCTCACCGTCTGCGGCGCCGTCACGTCGGGCTTCACCTCGGCGCCATCCTCCAGCACCGCGTCGGCGAAGCGCCGCGGATCGCGAAAGAAGTGCAGGCCGCTCACGGCGCGCGGATTGCACTCCAGTGGCAGCACCCTGCCGTTGTTCTCGCGCATCAGGTCGAAGGATATCTGGCCGGTCCAGCCGGCGCCGGCGACGAAGGTTTCGACGAAGCGCCGCGCCGCGATATCCTCGACCGGCTCGAAACAGATGCCGGCGCCCTTGCCGGCGCGATAGAGCGAACGGTAGAGCGCCAGCGCTTTGAGTTCACCCTCGACCGCCACCGCATAGGCGCTGATCTCTTCACCGGCGATGTAGCGCTGCGCCACCCAAGGAGCGGCGGGCGAGGGGCGGACGGCGTCGAGTTCGTCCGGCGATGGCCGCAGCAGTACGTCACGGGCAAAACGTGACCACACAGGTTTGAACACCAATTCGCGCGATTGGCCACGAACGCCGTCGAGATCGGCCTCGCTTTGCAGCAGTATCGTTTCCGGCACGTCGAGCCCAAGGCTCTGCGCCAGCCGGATGAAGGCATGCTTGTCGTGAACGCTGGCGAGCATCGCCATCTCGGGTGCGAAGAGGCGGGCCGGCATGGCGCGGTGCTGCCAGAGACGACCGAGATAAAAGACTTCCTCGCAGGTCGGGATAACGAGTTCGATGCCTTCCGCGCGGACAAGCGCTTCGACCGCCTTGGCATAGGCGTCGGCGGCAAAGCGCGGCGGCAGCAGGCGATGGTAGGCGGCGCAGGCCGTGCTCGCTGCGGCGATCGGCCGGGCCGGGCTGTCGGCCAGGATCACCCGGCGACCGGCGCCATGCAGCAGCCGCGCCAGGTGCAGCGCCACCGGCGCGCGGGCACCGGTGATCAGCACGGTGCTATTGGGCATGAGCCACCGGCATCGGTTGGAAAAGACGAGTCGATGCTTCTGCGGAAGGCTTCATTCGCCATAAGTGCCACATGGCTTGCGTGCCGCCAACGGACTCCACAAAGGTGGCTCCGCTGCGTCAGCCATCGCTTTTTGGCCTTCGGGGCGTTATTGGCAATCTGTTGAACACCCGGATCTCCTCAATGCGCTTTCTGTTTGTCCTGATACTGCTTGCCGGCGCCGCCATTGGCTTCGTGTATCCCTGGGCCATGAGCAATTTCTCCGGCCACGAGATCGGCGCCTGGCGCGTCTACGACCAGGGACGGTTTAGGCCTGTGACGGTGACGCTGAAAGCTGGCGACGCGCCGGTCAGAGTGCTGGTCGACCTGACGGCGAGGGCCGAGCGCATTGTCTCGCAGCAGCGCACTGTGCTGACGCTGACTGCCGCCACAGCCGGCCGCACGGTGCTTGCCTCGACGCTGCAATTCAACCACGCCGACAATCCGCGCCAGGTCAGCCCGCAACTGCCCGACAAGATCTTTCGCGACGAGGCCGGCGTGATCGAAACCGTCAGTCCCGGCGCCTATCTCTTCACCGCCGGCCCGGGCGACGCCGACGATATCCCGATACGCGCAGTGGATCTGATACTGCGCTCCGGCGCCGGTGAGATCGATCAACGCGCACGGCCGGTTGGCTATGGGCTGATGGCCGTCGGCCTGATCGGCTTCCTGCTTACTCTGGCTTTCGGCGGTCGCCGGCCGGAGAACCCGAACTCGAAGCCGCCACCGCCGCGTTGGGGCAGAGGCTCCTCGACATGAGCGCGGCATGAACTACCGTCACGCCTATCACGCCGGCAATTTCGCCGACGTCGTCAAGCATGTCGTGCTCAGCCTTCTGCTCGACTATCTGAAGCAGAAGGACAGGGCGTTCCGTGTCCTCGACACTCATGCCGGCATTGGCCGCTACGATTTTTCGTCGGCGGAAGCGCAAAAGACCGGCGAATGGCAAGGCGGCATCGGCCGCCTCATCGACGCCCCGATCGAAAAATCGGCGGCTGCGCTGCTTGCCCCCTATCTTGAAGCGGTGCGTTCGCTCAATCCCGATGGCGGGGTGAAGAAATATCCGGGCTCGCCATTGATCGCCAGGCACCTCATGCGAAAGCAGGACCGGTTGTCGGCGATCGAACTGCACGGCGCAGATGCCGCCAGGCTGAAGACGCTGTTTGCCGGCGATTTCCAGACAAGGGTGATCGAACTCGACGGCTGGCTGGCGCTTGGCGCGCATCTGCCGCCAAAGGAAAAGCGCGGCCTGGTGCTGATCGATCCGCCGTTCGAGGAAGCCGGCGAATTCGACCGCCTCGTCGACGGCATGCAGAAAGCGCACAGGCGCTGGCCGGGTGGCATCTACGCGCTGTGGTATCCGATCAAGGATCGCAAAGCGATCATCGCCTTCCGCAAGGCGCTCAAGCAATCCGGCGTCCCAAAATTGCTCGACATCGAGTTCGAGATCCGGCCGGCATCGCGTGAACCAAGCCTCGACGGCAGCGGCATGGTGGTGGTCAACCCGCCCTTCACGCTGGAGCGCGAACTGCGCATCGTGCTGCCGGTCCTGCACAGATTGCTGGCGGTCGAAAAGCCGGCGCACTGGTCGCTGGAATGGCTGGCCGGGGAGTAGCGACGCTTCGCAGCGGGCGACGCCCGCGGCAAAGACACAAAGTCGCTAGAGGTTTTGACGGTGGCGCCATCCGCGAATGCTCAGCTGTGTTCAACGAACCGAAACCATGGAGATGCACATCTAATCGGCTCGGCGTTGACGCTAATCCCAGAATCAGAGAGATAGATATCTAATTATTAGATTTCGAATCGAATGCCAAGATCGACAGAAGAGGAACTGGTCAACGCGATAGGCTTCGCGATGTCGCGCTGGCAGGATGCCGTCGAAACGTTCGATGGGACCGTCGCCGAAATCTATGTGCTGAGCGCTGCCGAGCGCCGCTGTGTCTCGGCGCGATCAGTCACGGCCCGCGGCCGGCAAACGTCGTAGCGAGGGAGACAAATCTCACGCCGGCGGCGGTTACGACGTTGATTGACCGGCTGGAAAAGCGCGGCTTCGTCAGCCGCCAGCCGGATCCCGATGACAGGCGCAAGGTCATGGCAGCGGCGGGCAAGAAGACCGAGGAACTCGTCCGGCGCTGCTACCATCCGATCTTCGAGGCAGGCGCCGCATTGCTGGAGAAATACACGGTGGCCGAGATGCAGTTTTTGCTCGGCTTCATCGAAGAGGTCGAAGCGATGCAGAAGGCGTAGACCGAGAGGCTGCGCGGCAAAGCAAAACCGGTGCGTTGAGAGAAGGCATCGGAGGATGGTCCGGCGCAACGCCGGTCCGGTTTCAACTGTGTACTGTCAAGGAGACCCTATGCCCCGTATGATCTTCGTCAACTTGCCCGTCGCCGACCTCGCTGCGTCGATGGCCTTCTACAAAGCTCTCGGTTTCGACAACAACCCGCACTTCACCGACGACACCGCAGCCTGCATGGTGCTGAGCGAAACGATCAACGTCATGCTGCTCACCCATGCCAAATGGCGTCAGTTCACCGATCGCCCCATCCCACCGGCCACCTCGAGCGAGGTCATGCTGGCCGTGTCCTGCGACAGCCGCGCGGCGGTCGATGCGATGAATGAGGCGGCGGCTAAAAATGGCGGCGCCGCCGACATCAACGCCCAGCAGGATTATGGCTTCATGTACAATCGTCGCCTGGCCGATCCTGACGGCCACGTCTGGGAAGCGATGTGGATGGACCCGGCCGCCATACCGCAGGGCGACGCCAAGCAAGGCTGAACCGGGTTTCGGCGGCCCGCCGGCCATGGGCAGGCCGCTTTTCCTAATGGGCAAGGCGAGCTTTTTCAAAGGTCAGGACGTGGTTTCGCAGCTTCGCACCGAAGAAACCGGTTGCGGAGCGGGAAACCATCGGCAGCGCGACCGCTTGACCGCGCGCCGCCGAATCCGCAAAGTGGGCGCAGTCGACCTTTGAGAGGCTGCCATGACTCGCTTTGCCAAATCCGCTCTTGCTGCTCTGATTTCGCTTTGCACGCCGCTGGCCGCACCCCTCGGCCAGCCAGCACAGGCCGCCGACCTTTCCGTCTATTCCGACGAGGACAGCGGCGTTTGCGGCGAGGCCTGGGTGCTAAGCAAGATCTCCAGCCGCTTCTCCTACCAGGTGCATCACGTGCCGCATCTGCCGGATGTTTCGATCACAGATTTCCAGCGCATCCACCAGCATCGCTATCTCCCGGCCAGCGAAGAATGGCCGATCGGCCGCCGCTATTGCGGCGCCACCGTCAGCCTTTCCGATGGCCGCGCCCGCACCATCTGGTACTTGATCGAGGAAGGCCAGGGTTTTGCCTCGATCGGCGACAATGTCGAATTCTGCGTCTCGGGCTTCGACCGCTGGATGGTCTACAACGGCCGCTGCCGCGTCCTGCGCTAAGGTCGGATAAGAACCGCCGTTGAACCTGCCATCTCCCGCAAGGGGGAGATCTGATGTCGCTCCGGTTTCGCCAATCTCCGAACTGCTGCCGCTGCCTCACACCGCCTTCCCACCAGACACGTAAGCGCAGATCAGCTCGACCAACTGCTTCTGCAGCTCCGGCGCGTCGAGCATGTCTCGCCGCGCGGCATTGTGGATGACGCCCTCGACCGCCGAGGACAGCACACGGGCCACGGCCTCATTGTCCTTTCTGCGCCTGCGATATTGCGCCACCGCCGTCGTGTAGTGATCGAGATAGCGCGATTGGAACGAGGCATGGGCGGCGCGTGAGCCGCGATCGCCCGGCGCCTCGTCGAGCAGCACCTGATGCAGCGTCGGATGGATGCTATGCGCATCGATCATGCCGCGCACCAGCTCCTGCGCGAATCGCTTGAGCGGCTTGTCGCCTTCTGCTGATTCGGCGATCACCGACAGCACCTGATCGAAATGTCGCCGGCGAATTGCTTCGACCAGCGACAGCTTGTCGGGAAAATATTGATAGAGCGAGCCGATGCTGACGCCGGCCGCATCGGCCACCTTGTTGGTGGTGAAGCCGGCCCAGCCGAGCGCGCTTAGAACATGAGCACCGGCTTCGATGATCGCCTCGACCGTCGCTCTCGAACGCGCCTGGCGCGGCTGCTTGCGCATGCGTGAGCGCGGCTTTGCAATGCGAGTAGACATGTCTGCTCCAGCAGCCAAGAATATAGATAACATACTCACATTTTTTGCAAAGGATATAGACCATGGACGCGCTGGATTTGCTCCGCAACCTCTTCGTTTATCAAGCCTGGGCGAATGGTGAATTGCTGGAGAAGCTTGCGGGCCTCGACCAGCAGGAGCATATCGATCAGCGCCACACGGCGACCCGTCTCATCAACCACAACCTTGTCGTATCGAAGATATTCGCCGCGCATCTTTCCGGCACGCGTCATGGCTATGCGTCCGACAACACCGAGGACACACCGGCACTCGATGAATTGAGCGCTGATGTCGCTGCGATGGATCGTTGGTATCTCGACTATATCGAAGCCGTCTCGCCAAAGCTCATGTCAGAGTCTGTGCCTTTCACCTTCACCGACGGCGACAGGGCGATGATGTCACGCCAGGAAATGCTGACACATGTCGTCACGCATGGCGGCTATCACCGCGGCGAGATCGGGCGGATCCTGATGCAGATCGGAATTGCGCCGCCGTGGGATACGTTTGCCGTCCACCTCCACCACGCCGAGCCTTCGCGCCGGCTGCAGGTGCGCGAGCGGGTTGGCGCTTAGGGGCCTGCACCCCTTGGCTTCCAAGGGATCGCGGCTTCCTGGGAGGAGGATTCCCCGATCTTCGTTTCCCATTTCCGTTAGGCATCTCTTGCGCCGAAGCTGGCGATCCCCCTTCTCGTCTGGGAGACGTCCGACACACAACAGGCTGTCCTTCAAGTGCTGTCTTTCCTGGCTTTCATCCAACCACTTTCGATATACGAGTAAAAAGCTCGCGTCTAGTTTAGTGCTGTTCCTGCAACCGTTGGGATGAAGCAAGATCAGCCTCTGCTGTGCGATGATTGTTGCCATCTGATAGGCCGCCGATGACCGCGTGAGATCGACGGCGTTGCAAGAGAATGTGAGCTTGACGAGAAGATCGTGTGAGTCGCGATATCAGAGATTTCTCTCGCAATAGTTCGCTGCGAAGCGGGAAGATTCTTTGCCGATTTCTGTGCCGATCATTGCGATCATGCTCTCAGCGTAACCGAAACTTAATCTGCGAAATTCTATGTAATGCTTCGCTGGCTAGATACGCACGAGTCAGATATGCATTAGCTCGCCGGGTCACTCACGGCCATCGGCACAAACGCAAGGGGCATCGCATGGCAAAGATCACGACGAAGGCGCCGGCGGCGAAAGCGCCGGCAAAGAAAGCGGCACCGAAAGCTGCCGCGAAACCTGCAGCAGTAAAGAAGGCAGCACCGAAGGCAGCGGCAAAGCCGGCTGCCAAGGCAGCGGCAAAGCCGGCAGCTAAGGCAGTAGCAAAACCCGCCGCCAAGGCAGCAGCGAAACCCGCCGCCAAGAAGCCGGCCGCCAAGGCTGTGGCGAAGCCTGCTGCGAAGGCAGCAGCCAAGCCCGCCGCCAAGAAGCCGGCAGCCAAGGCAGCGGCAAAACCCGCCGCCAAGGCTCCGATGAAGGCCGCCGCCGCCAAGTCGACGGCAGCTGTGAAGAAGGCTGCACCGGCCAAGAAGCCAGCCGCCAAGAAGAAGTAACAGCGGACCATCTCAAAGCTCCCGGGAACTTTGCCGACTGGCAGATTCCCGGGAGCTTTTTTGTTGTGATTTAGGTCTCGTTTTGATCCACGTCGTTCTCTCGCAATCGACGCCAATTCTATGCGACATGCATTGGCGACTTCATTGTCGGCGGATTGGCCGCCTGGTTTTGCCCTTCTGGCAGTTGCCCCTCAGGGAAGATCGGCCAACACTAAGGCGGTCGCATCCGATGGGGTTCAGGCGACGCGCTCTAGACCTTTGTTTTACGCGCGTCGTTCTCAAGACCGGAACCGCATTTTTGAGCGACATGCACTGGCCGTCCGAAAACAGGAAACCGATCATGCCGAAGCTGCTCTACGCGTCCTCATCCCCCTACAGTTCCAAGGTGCGCATGGCAGCACTCCATGCCGGCATTGCCGTCGAGCTGGTGCCGGTCAAGACCGAGGACAAGCCTGCTGAACTGATGTCAGCCAATCCTCTCGGCAAGATTCCGGTGCTGGTGCTCGACGACGGCCGCTCGATCCATGACAGCCGCGCGATCACTCAGCATCTCAACCGCGCTTCGAAGAGCCTGTTGTTGCCGCGCAATGCCGACAAGCGCCTCGAGGCCGAAGTGCTGGAGGCGCTGGCCGACGGCATATGCGACTGCGCGCTGTCGATGGTCTATGAGCGGCGCACGCGTCCGGAGGAGATGGTCTATCAACCCTGGCTCGATCGCCAGTGGACCAAGATCACCGCCGCACTCGATTTCCTCAACGCCAATCCGCCGAAGCTGCCGAAGAAGATCACGCTTGGCCAGCTGGCGTTGCGTGCCTGCCTCGGCTACCTCTCTCTGCGCTTCGCCGGCAAATGGGAAAAGGGCCGCGGCCGCCTGACCCGCTGGGCAGCGCGTTTCGATGAGAAGTTTCCGGGGCTGAAGGTGGCTGTGCCGGCCTGACGGGCGAAACAAAAAAAGCCGGGCGCGAGGCCCGGCTTTCTTGTGTCGTGGCTTGAACGACAGTTAGAACTTCATACCGACGCCGAAGGTGACGCGGTTGTCGCTCTCTTTGACCTTGGTGCCGACACTGTCGAAGCTCTTGGAACCGAAGTCGGTGTAGCGGTACTCGACACGGCCGAACACATTGTCGGTGATCTTGATGTCGGTGCCGACGCCGGCCGTCCAACCGAGCATGGTGTTGCTGTCGCTGTCGCCGGGGACCGAGACCTTCTGGTTCTTCAGGGCGCCGCCGCCGGTGCCGTAGAGCAGGATTTCCGGGGTCACGGCGTAACCCAGACGGGCGCGCAGCGAGCCTTCGAAGCCGCCCTTGGAATTGACGCCGCCGCTGTCACCCTTGACGCCGTTGTAGCCGAGATCGGCTTCAGCACCGTACACGAAGTTTTCCTGCTGCCACTGGTAGCCGCCGAAAACGCCGCCGACAAAGCCCTTGGTCTTGATGTCGGGGCCGCCGTCCTGGACTTTGGCATGACCGCTGAAGCCGTAGCCGGCGCTGAGACCGGCATACGGGCCGGCCCAGGAAGCGACGGGGAGCTCGGCGATCGGGGCTGGCGCCGGGGGCTCTTCCGAGACGACATCGGCAGCAAAAGCGGTACCGCTGAGGGCGAAGAGCCCGAGCGCAACCGCGAGCGGCGCGAATTTGAGATTGGTTTGCATTGTTGTTTACTCCTTAAGCCACAAGACACGTAGGCTTGTTTGTCCTGAGCGCCATCAACCCGTCCGGGGGGTGAAACGGATCTGGCACTCAACGGTTCCGAATGTCGTGTCAAAATGCGGCGGCAGCGAACCTGAAAATGGGTCATTCCCCGGCACGAATGAGGCCGAAGCTTGACGTTGCATCTTCGCAACAGCGAAATGTCAGTACGCAGGCGATGCTGCACTGCACTCGGCTTGGTGCAACGGGTTCAGCGTCCTATATTGCGGTCCTGCCGACCCGAATCCGGGGCGGTGCCGGCGGCGAAAAAGCCGTTTCGCCACATTCCTGCCCCAGGTGGAAACGGCATTTAACCCCTGGACGCGTCACAATGTGCCGCCAGCCGAATTGAGGCGCAGATTGAGGATTGACAGATGATCGAAGCCGCCGGAACGGCGCTGGTGACGGGCGGGGGGAAGCGGATCGGCAAGGCGATCGTCGAGGATCTGGCCGCGCACGGTTTTGCCGTCGCCATCCACGCCAACCGCTCGACCGCCGAGGCCGACGCGCTGGCTGCGAACATCAGGGACGGAGGCGGCCGCGCCGGCGCGGTAGCCGCCGATCTGACCGACATGGATGCGGTTGGCGATCTCGTCGGCCGCGCCGCGGCAGCGCTCGGCCCGGTCACGCTTCTTGTCAACAATGCGTCGCTGTTCGTCGACGATAGCGTCGAGGACTTCGACTGGGCGGCATGGGACCTTCACTTCGCCATCCATGTGAAGACGCCGGCGCTGTTGGCGCAAAACTTCGCCCGCGCCTTGCCGCCAGGGCAGGAGGGGCTGATCGTCAACATCATCGACCAGCGCGTCTGGCGGCCGACGCCGCGCTATTTCTCTTATGCGCTGTCGAAGTCGGCCTTGTGGACGCAGACCGAAATGCTGGCACAGGCGCTCGGTCCGCGCATCCGCGTCAACGCCATCGGTCCCGGTCCGACTCTGAAGAATACGCGCCAGGACGATGATGATTTCCAGAAGCAGGTCGATGGCCTGATTCTGAAGCGCGGCCCGCAATTGGCCGAATTCGGCGCCACCATTCGCTATCTCTGGGATGCGCGCTCGGTGACCGGCCAGATGATCGCGCTCGACGGCGGCCAGCATCTTGCATGGCAGACGCCGGATGTGACAGGCATGGTGGAATGAGTCCCGCAGACCAGAAACACAAGACGCGCGCCGGCGCCGCTGACGATATGCCGCCCGACATCGACCTTGAGGATGAGGCGGTCGAGGAGATCGTCGAGCCCGAGGCCACCGGGCCCGATGTCGCCTTCACCGCGATAGACTGGGCGCCGCATGCCGGCGACGCCGACGGCATGGTCGGCGCCGAGGTCATCCAGACACTGGTCAAGCGGCTGCCCAATGCGCCCGGCGTCTACCGCATGATGAACGCCGCCGGCGACGTGCTTTATGTCGGCAAGGCGCGCAGCCTGAAGAAGCGGGTGACCAACTACGCGCAAGGCCGGTTCCACACCGCCCGCATCGGCCGCATGGTGCGCGAGACATCGACGATGGAGTTCGTCGTCACCCGCACCGAAATCGAAGCGCTGCTGCTCGAGGCCAATCTCATCAAGCGCTTGCGGCCGCGTTTCAATGTGCTGATGCGGGACGACAAGTCGTTCCCTTACATCCTGTTGACCGGCGATCACATCTCGCCCGGCATCTACAAGCATCGCGGTGCGCGCTCGCGCAAGGGCGACTATTTCGGACCTTTTGCGTCGGCCGGCGCGGTCGGGCGCACCATCAATTCGCTGCAGCGCGCCTTCCTGCTCAGGAGCTGCACCAACTCCTTTTACGAAAACCGCACCCGGCCGTGCCTGCTCTACCAGATCAAGCGCTGTGCCGGTCCCTGCACCGGCGAAATTTCGCATAGCGACTATGCCGAGCTGGTCAGCGAGGCGAAGGATTTTCTGTCGGGCCGCAGCCAGAAGGTGAAGACCGAAATCTCTGCCGCCATGCAGCAGGCCTCGCAGGAGCTTGATTTCGAGCGCGCCGCCATTTATCGCGACCGGCTGGCAGCGCTATCGCATGTGCAGAGCCATCAGGGCATCAACCCGGCCACGGTCGATGAGGCCGATGTCTTTGCCATCCATCAGGAGGGCGGCCAGGTCTGTATCCAGGTGTTTTTCTTCCGCACCGGCCAGAACTGGGGCAACCGCGCCTATTTCCCCAAGGCCGATCCGGCACTGGAGGGGGCGGAAGTGCTGGGCTCGTTCCTGGCGCAGTTCTATGACGACAAGCCGACGCCACGGAACATTCTTCTGTCGCGAGGCGTCCAGGATCAGGAACTGCTGGCCGAAGCGCTGTCCACCCGCGCCGGCCGTAAAGTGTCGATCTCGGTGCCGCAGCGCGGCGAGAAGAAGGATTTGACCGACAACGCGCTGCAGAATGCCCGCGAGGCGCTCGGCCGCCGGCTGGCCGAAACCTCCACGCAAGGCCGGTTGCTCGCCGGCTTTGCCGAGACCTTCGGCCTGCCCAAGCCGCCGGTGCGCATCGAGGTCTACGACAATTCGCACATTATGGGCACCAATGCCGTTGGCGCCATGGTCGTCGCCGGGCCGGAAGGGTTTGTGAAGAACCAGTACCGCAAATTCAACATCCGCTCGACCGAGATCACGCCCGGTGACGATTTCGGCATGATGCGCGAGGTGATGGAACGGCGCTTTTCGCGGCTGCTGAAGGAACATGGCGATGTCGTTCCCGACGACGCGGCAGCCGGTGGAGCAGGCGACGACATCGAGGAAGACATCTCCGGCAGCTTCCCGGCCTGGCCCGACGTCATCCTGATCGATGGCGGCCAGGGCCAGATGAGCGCGGTGCGCAAGATCCTCGCCGACCTCGGCATCGAGGATCGCGTGGCGGCCATCGGCATCGCCAAGGGCCAGGACCGCGATGCCGGCCGCGAGCGTTTCTTCGTCAGAGGCAGGGACTCGTTTTCGCTGCCCGTCCGCGATCCCGTGCTCTATTTCGTCCAGCGGCTGCGCGACGAGGTGCATCGCTTCGCCATCGGTTCGCACCGCGCGCGGCGCAAGAAGGAATTGGTCAAGAGCCCGCTCGACGAGATCGCCGGCATCGGTCCCGGTCGCAAGCGCGCGCTGCTGCTGGCCTTCGGCACTGCCAAGGCGGTCAGCCGCGCGGCAGTCGAGGATCTGGTCAAGGTCGACGGTATTTCAGAGCAGGTCGCCAAGCTCGTCTACAATCATTTCCATGAGAGCTGAGCGCCGGTGACGCCGCTGTCCCGATCAAATGGCAGCAGCCGTTCTTTTCTCGCAGGCCACTCGAATCCCGGCAATCGCGCGCTATTTTCGTCTGGCCAATCGAATCTCGCCTGTTGACCCCCTACATCCGGTTCTGATTTGAGTACGCAGGCAGAAAGAGTCCCTGAGATATGGCCAAGCGCGCGTTCAACCTGCCCAACATGCTTACCTATGCCCGCATCGTCGCGGTGCCGCTGGTGGTGCTGTGCTTTTTTCTCGAGGGGCATCTGAAATCGAGCGACTTCGCCCGCTGGTCGGCGTTGATCATCTTCCTGCTGGCTTCGATCACCGACTATCTCGACGGCTATCTGGCGCGCGCCTGGCAGCAGACGTCCAACATCGGCAAGATGCTGGACCCGATCGCCGATAAACTGCTGGTCGCCACCTGCCTGCTGCTGCTCGCCGCCGATACCGACCGCCATGCCGGCATCGCAGGCTGGTCGCTGTGGGCGGCAATCATCATCCTGTGCCGCGAAATCCTGGTTTCGGGGCTGCGCGAATATTTGGCGGCATTGAAAGTCTCGGTGCCGGTGACGCAGCTCGCCAAATGGAAGACCGCCATCCAGATGGTCGCCATCGCCTTCCTGCTGGCTGGGCCTGCCGGCGACAAGATCTTCCCGCTGACCACGCAGACCGGACTGGTGCTGCTGTGGATCGCAGCCCTCGTCACGCTCTACACCGGCTACGACTATTTCCGCGCCGGCCTCAAGCACATCATGGACGAGTGAGATGATCACCCGGCTCATTTATTTCGCCTGGGTGCGCGAACGGATCGGCAAGCCGGAAGAGGATGTCGAACTGCCCGCCGGTATCGAGACGGTGGCCGACCTCCTGCGCTGGCTGAAATCGCGTGGCGAGGAATATGAGCACGCGCTGCAATATCCTGATGTGATCCGCGTCGCCATCAACCAGGAACATGTCGAGCATCGCGAGAAGATAGCCGGCGCGCGCGAGATCGCGCTGTTTCCGCCGATGACCGGGGGCTGACACCATGTCCGGCGCGCCGACGGTGCGCATCCAGCGCGACGATTTCGACGTTGCCGCCGAGATCGCGAAACTGACCGGGGGTCGCGCCGACATCGGCGCCGTGGTGTCCTTCTCAGGACTTTGCCGCGACGAGCAGGGCCAGCTGTCGGCGCTGGAACTCGAGCACTATCCAGGCATGGCCGAGGCCGAAATCAGCCGGATCGCCGGCGAGGCGCTTCAGCGCTGGCCGTTGCAAGGCCTGACCGTCATCCATCGCCACGGCAAGATCGCACCGGGCGAAAACATCGTGCTGGTGGTGGCGGCGTCCTCGCACCGGCAGGCGGCGTTCGAAGCGGCCAATTTCCTGATGGATTTCCTGAAATCGCGTGCACCCTTCTGGAAGAAGGAGCACCGCGTGGACGGCACCGATGGCGGCTGGGTCGAGGCCAAGGACGCCGACGACCAGGCTGCGGCGCGCTGGAAGGCGCGGCCCGAATAAATCTCGGCGCAGCCATGTATTGACCGCATTCCCTTGGCCAAATCGCATCGGCAAAAAGGGAGCAAGGGCATGCTGGACAGGATCGCCGAATTCTTCGTCTTCGGTTTTGTGCCGCTGGTTATCGGCGTTCTGGCCGTTCCCGAGCCTTCCGTCGCCGCCGAGAAAACCCTGAAGGGCGAGGTGATGTATCGCGAGCGCATCGCGCTGCCGCCCAACGCCGTGCTGTCGGTTCAACTTGCCGATGTATCGCTGGCCGATGCGCCGGCCGCCATTGTCGGCGAGCGCAAGGTAGCGCCGGCCGGCCAGGTGCCGATCAAGTTCGAGATCAGCTTCGATCCAACGGTGATCCGGCCCAACATGACCTATGCGCTGCAGGCGCGCATCACCGCCGACGACAAGCTGCTGTTCGTCACGGACTCGCGCTATCAGGTCGATCCGCTCAGCGAGGCGCCGCAGGCCATTGTGCTGAAAATGGTGGCGCCGAGCGACAAGCCGACCTCGGCCTCGCTGTTCGGCCAGAGCTGGCTAGTCGAATATATCGACGGTATCGGCGTGATTTCGGAGCCGCAGGCGACGTTCCGGGTCAGCGAAGCCGGCAAGGCGGGCGGCAGCGGCCCGTGCAACGCCTATTTCGCCACCGCCAAGGTCGATGGCGAGACCATCGTCATCAGCGACATCGGCTCGACCTACAAGGCCTGCGCGCCGGAGATCATGGCCGAGGAAAAGGCGCTGTTCGAGGCGCTCGCCAAGGCGGCGTCATACCGTGTCGATGGCGGCAAGCTGATCATCGCCGACAAGGACGGCCACGACATCTTGCGCTTCAACGCAGCGAGCTAAGAATCAAGACTGCGGCGGCGGGGGCGCCGGCGTCAGGCCGAACCGGCGCATCAGGTCCATCAGCCTGGTGCGGTCTGGCGGGCCGCCAGTGCTGAAGATGGCGAAGGCCTCGCGAAAATATTCCGGGCCGATCGCCGCCGGCGTCACCACGCACAGCACCTTGGCGGTCGCGGCGGTGTCGTTGTCGAAGCGGTGAACCGCGCCGCGCGGAATGCACAGCGCCTGGCCCGGCCCGATATCGTGCCGGTGTCCGTCGACGGTCAGCATCAGCACGCCTTCGATCCCGTACATCGTCTCTTCATAGTGATCGTGGCTGTGCGCCGGGGCGGGCAGGCGCTGCGAGCCGGCGACCGTCAGTTCGAAGGCGGCGATGCTGCCGTTCGACTGGTCGCCGGTAAGCAGGAAGCGCACGGCAAGGCCGCCATGGCTGATTGTCTCGTCGGCCGGATTGACGCTGATCTGGCTAGCTCTGTCTAGCATTTCACCCTCCTATGTGGTAAATCCGATTTACCGAAATGAGTAAACTCGATTTACCCGAGTGTCAATGCCATTATCCAGGGAAGAACCGCCAAAGAAGCCACCGCTGATCGGTGCACTGCTGCGCGTTCCGGCCATGGCCATTCACCGCAAGCTGATCAGGGATCTCAGGGCGTCGGGTTTCGAGGACCTCAGCCCGCCGCATATGGCGGTGATCCAATATCCCGGCCCGGATGGCCTTCGGCCGAGCGCGCTCGCCGAGCGCGCCGCGATGAGCAAGCAGGCCATGAATCAACTGCTGAAGACGCTGGAAGCGATGGGTTATATCACTCGCTCGGCGGCACCCGATGAGAGCGGCGGGACCGTCGTCCACTTCACCGACCGCGGGCGCGCCGCATACCAGAAGATGGCCGACATCCTGCTCGACGTGGAACGGGAATGGGCCGAGGAACTGGGCGAGAAGCGTTTCACGGAGCTGAAAACGCTGCTCGGCGACCTCTGGGACACGCCGCTCATCCGTTGAAAGCGGCAGCCGGGACCTGACCAAAGAAAAAGGCCGGCGAAGTGCCGGCCTCTTGCATACATTGGTTCGCGTCGGCTCAGCCGACGATCTCGGTGTCGGAGAACCAGTACTTGATCTCCTGCGCGGCGGTTTCCGGCGCGTCGGAGCCGTGCACGGAATTCTCGCCGATCGACAGCGCGTGCACCTTGCGGATGGTGCCTTCGGCGGCGTTGGCGGGGTTGGTCGCGCCCATAACTTCGCGGTTCCTGGCAATGGCGTTTTCGCCTTCCAGAACTTGCACGATGGTCGGCGCCGACGACATGAATTCCACCAGTTCGCCGAAGAACGGACGATCCTTGTGGACGGCGTAAAAGCCTTCGGCCTCGCGGCGGCTCATCCACACGCGACGTGAGGCGACGACGCGCAGGCCGGCCTCTTCCAGCATCCTGGTGATGGCGCCGGTAAGATTGCGCCGGGTCGCGTCCGGCTTGATCATGGAAAAGGTGCGTTCGAGCGCCATGGGGTCGTCCTTGTCTTGAGATGGAAAGTCTTGAGATCGGAATGTGGAGTGGCGGGCTCTATACAAGCCGCCCGGCCCATTGCCAAGGGGACGCGCCCCGGCAGCGTTATTCGACCGCGACCGCCCGCATGGCTGTTCGCAACGCTCTGGTCAAAGGCAAGGCTTTGCGGGAAAATGGCGATTGCGCAGGCACGCACGGCTTCGAAGGGAAATCAGCGGAACGGAAAGACATCGGACCATGTTTGACGGGACGCGCTGGCCCTACCTCCACCTCAGACCGGGCGACATAAAAGGGAGCCTTTGGATTATCGGCATCTTGGCTGCCGTGGGCCTTGTTCTGCTGCTCTTTTCGGGTCACCGCACAGATACGAATATCGGTTTCGGGCCTGAATGGCAGTGCACTCCGATGCCGAAGGGCGACCCGATCTGCGTCAAGCTCATCGCCAAGGAAGAGACGAAGTGATGGGCAGCTTTACCGCCTGATCACTACCGGCGGCCGCCGGCGCTCCCAGCCCTCGCGTTCCAGCGTCGGCAGATCATGCTCCTCGCTGGCATAGCCGAGGCAGAAATAGCCGATCAGCGTCCACTCAGGCGGGGTGTCCAGGATTGCGGCCATCTCGGCCGCGTCGAGGATCGACACCCAGCCCATGCCGATGCCTTCCGCCCGCGCCGCCAGCCACAGCGTGTGCACCGCCATGACGGCCGAATAGTCGATGGTTGCCGGCATCGTCATGCGGCCGAGCCCATGGCCCTGTTGCGTCGTGCGGTCGGCGAAAACCGCGAACTGGCAGGGCGCTTCATTGAGACCGGCGAGCTTCAGCCGGGCATAGAGAGCGGCGCGCTCGCCTGAAAAGCATTCAAGAGCTTCGGCATTGCACCGCTCGAAACAGTCTCTCACCGCGCCCCGCCGCTCGGCGCTCTCGACCACCACGAAGCGCCACGGCTGGCTGAGACCGACGGACGGCGCGATGCTGGCAAGCTCCAGCAGCCGCTCCAGCGTACCCTCGGGCAAAGCCGTCCGCTCGAAGCGCCGCACATCCCGGCGCCAGCGCAGCAGCGTGACCAGCCCGGCGCGAAAATCATCGGTGAAATCGGGGGGTGGTGGCATGGCGATCAGGAGACTTGTGTGGGGAATAGGCAGTAGGCAGTAGGCAGTAGGCAGTAGGCAGTAGGCAGTAGGCAGTAGGCAGTACAGCCCTCAGACCCTATTGCCTACTGCCTATTCCCTAAGCTGCGGCCGCCGCCTCCTTCCAGCAAGGCGGGCTGAACGGACGGGTCGCGTCGTGTCCGGCGAGTTCATAGAACAGAATGGTCATTGGCGGCTGCGTCCTCGCGGTCTAATTAGGCGCCTGCGGCTGAAGCGGAACTCGTCGGCGGGAAAAAGATGAAACAGCATTTCATGATGTTCGCGGCCTACAATCAATGGGCCAATGGCCGCATCTACGATGCCGTCGCCGCACTTGACGAAGAAGAGTTCAACCGCGATGTCGGCGCATTTTTCGGCTCGATGATGGGCACGCTCAACCATCTGCTGGCCACCGACCGCATCTGGATGAAACGCTTCACCGGCGAGGGCGACGCGCCGGCAAAGCTCGACGCCATCCTGCACCGCGCATTGCCTGGCCTAAAGCTGGCGCGTGAGGCCGAGGACAGGCGGATCGTCGACTGGGTCGACGGTTTGACCGAAAAGGCTTTGTCCGGCCGCTTCTCCTACATGACCGTTTCCGACATGCGCACCGTCTCGCAGCGGCTGGCGCCGGCGCTGGGACACGTCTTCAACCACCAGACCCATCACCGCGGCCAGGCGCATACCATCCTGACCATTCTCGGCCGGCCTTCGGTGCAGCTCGACCTGGCGTTTTTCCAACGCACCGACGAAGGCCGCGCCTACGCCTGATCTCCTGACCGCGCTTCCCGTTTAAACGCACGGGAGCGTTAACCGGTGCATTTGCGCGGCCGTCGATGCCCGGCACCAGCTCTGGATCCAAGCCGGGTTTTGAGGACCCTGTCGGCACAACGCTGCCCGGTGACTGGGCCAGATGGCTGGGCTGTCAGTGGCCCGCCTTTTGTGGGCCTTCGGCTCCAGGCCGCCGCAGCCACAACCCGCTCCAACTCCGGTGGAATTTCTGTCGAGAGAATTAAACAGAGTTTAAATATTGAAGCAAAAACATATTTTTTTTTAGCAGACCAGTGCACGCCTTGAGAACTACAATCCTTATTCTTGGAAAAAATAAAGAAACTATAAGGAAGACTCGTGCGTAGCTGTGAGTGCATGAGCATATGTCTGCTTTGGTTTGCTGGCATGTTGCAATGCACAAAGCAGAACGGCAACAAGGAGAGTGTCATGGTTAATATCACTCAAAAAATCGCTAGAACACTGGCGGCGGGTGCAATTATCGTCATTTTTGCCGCTCCCGCGAATGCAGGCGGCGGAATTGGCGTCGGTGTCGGCGCATCTATCGGCGGTGCTGGCGGCATCAATGCCGGTGTTGGCGCTTCGATCGGCGGCAGCGGCGGGGTCAAGGCCGGTGCCGGCGCCTCGGTTGGCGGCAGCGGCGGTATCAAGGCGGGTGCTGGCGCAACGGTCGGCGGCAATAGCGGCGTTACTGCGGGCCTCGGCGCCTCAGTCGGCGGTAGCAGCGGCATCAAGGCCGGCGCTGGCGCGACGGTCGGCGGAGCCGGTGGCATCAAGGCCGGTGTTGGGGCCACGGTCGGCGGCAGCGGAGGTATCAATGCCGGTGTCGGCGTCAACGTCGGCAGCGGCATCAACGTCGGTGTCGGCGTCGGCATTGGCGGAACGCCGGGCACGCCCGGTACGCCCGGTACCCCCGGCACTCCAGGAACTCCTGGAACACCAGGCACCCCTGGGACACCCGGTGTCGTCGCCAGCATGTCGAACAGCCAGCTGACACGTATGAAGAAGCGCTGCGTCGATGTGCTCGCCAGCGAGGGCACCTACGACAGCGATCTGCGGCAGCTATGCCTTATGATCTCGCGTCGCTGAGACAGGTTTCGCCGGGAGTGTCGAGCCAGCCGTGAGGCTTTACGGCACTCTCCTACCGCATGGCCCAGACTTCCCGAGGGACATGCGCTGACGAGAAGCCTCCGGCCAGTCGGAAAGCCCGCCGCGCAAGTGGCGGGCTTTTTGTCGCCACTCACAAGGCAACCGATCGCGCCTTTCGATTGCCGGAGCGTTTTATCGTTTAACGGAAACGATGAAACGCGCTATCCCTTTGTCTTGGTAATTCTCAGGGAAAGCGCCCACGCGCTTCTCCCGGGAAAGCTGCTCACACTTTCCTGGAATTGTTCTGGTTAACCACATTCGAATTGCAGGTAAGATTTTAGGGTTTCATTTGTGTTCCCGCTGCAAAATGGCGAACACAGTGGGAGAAATGGCATGCGGGTCGATCTGTCGCCCACCAGCTGGGGCAGGGTCATAGCAGTCACGGTTGTCGGCACGGCGATCTGTATCGCGGCGGCCTTCCTTGTCGATTCCTACAATTTTCCGTCGCTGTCGCCCGAAGCATTGCGCTGGGCGCAGCTCACCGACCTGCTACTGCCGCTTGTGCTGGGTGGATCGTTCTTCTCTTTCCTGATGTACAAGATGCGCCAGCTGGCGATCGCCCAGAAGAATCTGAGCATTGTCGCGGCAACTGACAGCCTGACCGCGGTGTTCAACCGCGGCGCGTTTTCGATGCTGGTCGAGGCCTATCTCGAACAGGCGCGCAGCCAGGCCGTCGTCGATGCCGGCGCCCTGCTGATCGTCGACGCCGATCATTTCAAGACCATCAACGATCGATTGGGCCACGATTGCGGCGATCAGGCGCTCAAGCTGATTGCGCAGACGATCAAGGCCCAGCTGCGCGGCGCCGACATCGTCGGTCGCATCGGCGGCGAGGAGTTCGCCATCTTCCTGCCTGGCGCCGATCCGTCGCAGTCCTGGCTGGTTGCCGAGGGGATCCGGCGGCGCATCCGCGAGGTCGAGTTTGCCCCGGATGGACGGCCCTGTCCGCTCTCGGTGAGCATCGGTGGCGTCGCCTTCAGCGGACCCACCACCTATGCCGACATGTTCCTGACGGCCGACCGGCACCTCTACAAGGCCAAGTCCAACGGCCGCGACCAGGTCAGTTTCGAAACGACCGGGCCGCGCGCCCTGCTGGCCGGTGATCCGACGTTGCATTGAAATGCGGGCGCCAGGCGAGGCTCCGGTCGGGCACAGGCGCTTTTCAAACGGATCGCGGCAATGCGACCTGGAACACGCAGCGGCGCCGTCAGCTTCCATGGTGTCGACTGCAGCAGGCCTCGTTCCTTAACGCAAGTGTCTCGGTCTGCTGGTTGGCGCTGCGATCCGTTGGCCTGCCGCATCGATATGATGCCTTCAGATGTACCTAGTCCTCGCTTGGTGCGTCTGCCGCTGCTTGCGGGTTGGCCGTCCATTTCTGCTTCGAGGTGTGGATCAACGCGATGGTGAAACGGTGGCTGCAGCGTCGCTCGCTATCGCGCGTGGTACCCGCCTCGGCGGCTTGTACCGTTATCCAATGCTCATAGATCGGATGAGTCAGTGGATCCAGAAGTCGGCCTAAACTTGTTGGACCGGCAATTACTTAGAGAAGAAATAATCCGTAGAGTGGCGTCGGATTTTCCATTGTTCCATCCATTCATCAAGATGACGATATATTCAACTTCCTGATTGACCATAATGGATTTCTGTCTGACGTCTCAAGGGGCAGTTATATTTCAGAGATGGGGCAAGCATCTGCAATAAAACTCAAAGGAATTTTAACACGGCATCTAGGCCGGGGCCTTTTTACTCCTCGAGTTCGCCTCAGGGTATGGATGCGTGACGTGGCACCATGTGGATGAAGACATCGATCTCGTCAGTTCCGATCATCCACAAGCGATTTCTTTCCTGGCGAACGAATTCAAGGTTAAAGCCATTCAGTCGCGATCGATACCGGAGGAGGCAGTTTTTGGCCGGCTCTATGATGCAGTCTTTGCGCTTTCATTCTTTTCCACATGCCGATAACAACTGGTCGCGATGGCTGGTTCGTCTGTTCAGCTTTGTGCGGCCTGTTGGCATTCCGATTTCACAACTCACGGCTCGCGAACCCTGCCTTTTCTTCAAATGGAGACGCCACCGAGTGAATTTGGCCTCGGTTTGCATTGAACAGTGAACAGGCCGACATCGCGGTTGAGGAATACGGCATGATGGCCATGGATCTTGGTTTCGTGATCAAACTATCTCAAGACGCTTCCAATGCCGAGTTACTCCAAGATGAAGTGGACGCTTGGTGGGATCACCAAGACGTGTTTGTCGTTCGACGTCTGCCGGCAAGTCCGAGTGATCTTTTTTGCTGGGCAGGCCTGATCCCGGCCGTCTCAGACGGCGTAGCCGCCATAACCGTGTGCGACCGGCTTGACCGAGACGGCCGGCTGGACCGCGGGCCAGAGGATGCCTGCCGTGACCGCAAAGGTGATCAGGGCATCGCGTGCGGCCTCGGTCGAGATTTCGCCGGCGCGTGCCGCCTCGCAGGCCCTAACCGCCGCGCCATAGCTCAGGCGCCGGCGTGACGGCGGAAATTCGGTCAGGAAATCATGCATCTCGAACAGCGAGGCGAGCATGCGTTTGTGGCCGGCGCCAACGCTAACGGCAACCGGGGTGAAGAACATCGCGTCGTGCATTCTGGCCTCTCTGGATGGGCGGAAGGGCGGCGGTCGCCGCTCTCCGATCGCGGGTTGGACGCCAGAAAACGCGGCTGGCGGCCCGAGGTTCCCTGAGAGATGGCATGACAGGACGATTTGCTCTTGAGGTCGCTCCCTGCCGGCATTCGCGGTTGCGGCTATTTCCACATGCCGCGCATGCGGGCGCCGAGGTCGACGCGAACTTCAGGTCTGTGGCGCGGATCGTCCTTTGCGTGAACGCTCGCCCAAGAGGTCTGCTCGAAGGCGCCGAGGATCGAGGCCGGGATGAAACGGGTTCGCGAGGCATAGACGTGACGGTCGCCGCGCGCTGCCTGGCCGTGGGTGAAGAAGCGCTGCGGCGTCACCAGATGCAGGCCGTCCTTGGCCCGCGTCATCGCGACGTAAAGCAGCCGGCGCTCCTCCTCGATGTCTTCCTTGGTGCCGACGCCGAGATCGGCCGGGATGCAGCCATCGACGGTGTTGAGCACGAAGACGTTCTTCCATTCCTGGCCCTTGGCCGAATGGATGGTCGACAGGATCAGATAGTCCTCGTCGCGGTGCGGCGGCCCGGCCTGGTCGCTGGTCGCATCCGGTGGATCCAGCGTCAGCTCGGTCAGGAAGCGCTCGCGCGAAGCATAGCCGGAACCGATCTGCTCGAGCTGCATGAGGTCGGCCCGCCGCGTCGTTGCATCATCGTGCATGCGCTCGAGATGCGGCTCGTACCACAGCCTGACCTGTTCGAGATCGGCCGGCCATTCCCCCGACCGGGCGCGCAGGCCGGAATAAAGCGCAACGAAGGCTGGCCAGTCCTCAGCCGCGCGTTGCGGCGGCCGGTAGCGGGCCAGCCCCATTTCCTCATCGAGCGATGTCGCCATGGTCTCGACGATGGTGCTCGCCGCCGAAGGGCCGATGCCGGGCAGGAGCTGCAGCACGCGGAAGCCGGCGACGCGGTCGCGCGGGTTCTCGGCAAAACGCAGCACCGAAAGCACGTCCTTGACATGGGCGGCGTCGAGGAATTTGAGCCCGCCGAACTTGACGAAGGGGATGTTGCGGCGCGTCAGTTCGATCTCCAGCGGGCCGCTGTGGTGCGAGGCGCGAAACAGCACCGCCTGCGATTTCAGCACCGTGCCGGCCTCGCGCTCGGCCAGGATGGCCTGGCAGACATAGTTCGCCTGCTCGGCCTCGTCGCGCACGCTGACCAGTTTCGGCCTTTGCGAGGATTTGCGCTCCGACCAGAGGTTCTTGGTGAAGCGCTCCGACGCCTCCGAGATGACCGCGTTGGCTGCCGCCAAAATAGTCACGGTCGAGCGGTAGTTGCGCTCCAGCATGATGACATCGGCGGCTCGCGCGAATTGTTGCGGGAAATCGAGGATGTTGCGCACTTCC
Source organism: Mesorhizobium sp. M0292 (assembly GCF_040321695.1). Lineage (NCBI taxonomy): Bacteria > Pseudomonadati > Pseudomonadota > Alphaproteobacteria > Hyphomicrobiales > Phyllobacteriaceae > Mesorhizobium > Mesorhizobium sp. M0292. Next base: position 89,603 of record NZ_JAMYSB010000011.1, on the reverse strand, counting down.
GCGGCGCGAAACGAATAGATCGACTGCGCGTCGTCGCCCACCACCGTCAGTCCGGCGCCGTCCGGCTTCAGCGCCGAAAGGATCGAGGCCTGCAGCCGGTTGGTGTCCTGGTATTCGTCGACCAGCACATGGTCGAAGCGCGAGCCCAGATGCGCGGCGATCTCCGGCTCGGCGGCCATTTGCGCCCAGTAGAGCAGGAGGTCGTCGTAATCGAGCACGTTCTGCGCCTGCTTGGCCTCGACATATCGGGCGAACAGCGCCGTCAGCTGTTCGGCCCAGCCGGCACACCAGGGAAAGGCCGAACCCAGCACCTCGCCGAGCGGCGCCTGAGCGTTGACGGCGCGCGAATAGATCGCCAGGCAGGTGCCCTTGGTCGGAAACCGGCTTTCGGTCTTCGAGAATCCAAGCTCATGCCGGGCAAGATTCATCAGGTCGGCGGAATCCTCGCGGTCATGGATGGTAAAGGCGGGGTCAAGGCCGATCGTCAGCGCATAGTCGCGCAGCAGCCTGGCGCCGATGCCGTGAAACGTACCGGCCCAGGCCAGCGCGTCGGCGATGACGGACGCGTCTCGGCCCAGGACCTCGCCGGCGATGCGTTCGACCCGCCTGGCCATTTCGGTGGCGGCGCGGCGCGAGAATGTCATAAGCAGAATGCGTCTGGGATCAGCGCCCTTGACGATCAGATGCGCAACCCGGTGGGCGAGCGTGTTGGTCTTGCCGGAGCCGGCGCCGGCGATCACCAGCAGCGGCCCGGCGATCTGGCCGTCGCCATGTTCGACAGCGAGCCGCTGCTCGGCGTTGAGCTTCGCCAGATAGGCGGGCCGCAAGGACGAATCATTGATGGCGATGGTCATCGCCTATCAAGCATCGTTTCCGCTTTGTTCGCAACGGGCGGAAGTCGCCCTTACCGCCGTGGCGCGACACCCGTTGCCGCCGACTGGCGCCGCAAGGCGGCGCGTTCGTCGCCAGGCACCGGCAACGGATCGAAATTGTCAGGCACGTCCTTGATGATCTCCTTGGCGATGCGATAGGTCGCGTAAGCGAAAAGGCCGGTTATGAGCAGACGGATCATGGCGCGATCTCCTTTAGGCAACCAACCTCAGAGCCGCCGTTTGGTTCCAGCCGACGCGGTGTCGTTTGCGAGCGTGCAACCAAAGCTGAATCCTCTCGTTGCCTTCACGAGGGGAGGGCAAACGAAGGAGGTTGCCATGAAGAAGCTCCCTGTTCTGTTGGCCGTCGGCTTGGCGCTCGCCGCCTGCGACAACAATATCCAGCCGACCAAAGCACCCTTGCTCGACCATGCCCCGCAGTCGGATTCGGCGCCAAAGCCGGCGGCCGGCGGCGATCAGCCCGCGCAATGATCGTTTTAGCGGGACGACAAGGCTGAAGGTAGCCTTCGGGAGAAGAAGGCCGGCGCCGCTTGGGAGGTGAGCTGATAGCGCCGGCCAGGCGGATATCAGGTCCGCCGCAACAACCGAAGATAGCTGAGTCTCTCGCCTGCGTCATGAGGTGGGCCGCATCGACCTGCTTCATGACGGCGCTTCTGCACAAAACAACTTCGATGTCAGATGGCGTGCGGAACGAAACTCGACGGGAGGACCTCAGGCAATGGCCTTGCGCAGCACCGGGCCGCCGGCAATCCCGGCGTCCAGCTGGCACTGCGTCAGCGCCGCCTCGGCCATGATCCACTGCTTGAACAGTCCCACCTTGCGCGTGTAGGGCGCGGTGACCGGGCAGACGAAATACCAGCCGGCGGTGTTGGGGTGATGCACGGCAAACGGCGCCACCAGCCGCTCTGCGCGGATCTCGCTCGCCAAATAGGCGCGGTTGGCGACTGCAAAGCCCATGCCGGCATTGGCCGCCTCATAGGACATCATGCAGGAATCGAAATAGATGCTCTTGGTCTCGCCGAGCACGGAACTCGCGCCGGCAAAACCCAGCCACGACTGCCAGTTCTGCGTGCAGGTGTCGGAATGCAGCAGCGTGAAATGCCTGAGGTCGTCGGGCGTCACCTTTGACGGCGGCCTATCGCCGAGAACCTCGTGGAACAGCTTCCTGCTGCACACCGGCGTCAAATCCTCCTTGAACAGCAGGTCCGCCTTGAGGTCGGGAAAGCTGCCGTCGCCATAGCGGATCTCGAGGTCGAACTCGGAGGTGGCGAACTCATTGGTGGCGTAGGAGGTCGAGACCCGCATTTCGATTTCGGGATATTGCCGCTGGAACAGCGGCAGGCGGGCAAACAGCCAGCGCGCCGCGAACGTCGGCAGCACCGAAATCTTCAGCACATGCGCCTGCGACTGTCCGGTCGCCTCCATGCTGGCCGCCACGATGCGCTCCAGCGCCTCGCGAACGCGCGAGACATAGGTCTCGCCCTCGGGCGTCAGCGACACCGCATTGCCGCCGCGCTGGAAGATCTTGAAGCGCAGCTGTTCCTCGAGGCTTTTGACGCGCTGGCTGACGGCGGAAGCAGTAATAAACTGCTCTTCGCCGGCGCGCGTGAAGTTACGGTGCCGGGCGGCACTTTCGACAATCTTCAGCGAATTGAGGTTGACCTGACTGAGCAGACGCACGCGTTTCGACCTTAAGCTGGGCTTACACTAGCACCAGCATTCCTAATTTTACAGGGGTGGGGAAATTAATCGACAGTTTACCAAGTGATGCCCCCATCCTGGAGAAGTAGAATGAACGCCCATACCATACCTGAACTGCGCTACGCGATGAGCCGAGAAGCCATTATCGGTCATGAGACGGCCTGGAAAGTGTCGGGTTTCGGCGTTGCGCAGTATCTGCATGGCTACGACCCGGCGCTGCTGGCGGCGATCGAAGAGGCGGCGTTGAAGCTCAAGGCCAGCCACGCCGTGCACAAGCATCTCGATCTGACCTTCATCACCGGCGCCGATCGTTTCATCCCGGAGATCAAGGAACTGCTGCATGACAAGCTGCGCCTGGAACGTCTGTCCGACATGATGGGCACCAAGCTTGAGCCCTATCCGCTGTCGATCGTCGGCTCGACCGTCACTTTCATGAATCCCAAGGACGGCGCCGTCGATTGGCATTGCGACGGTGTCCCGGTCACCGAACTCATTCCGCTGTCGATCAGCAATCCGCTGGTCGGCGGCCATCTCGAAATCTACTGCGACGATTCCGAGACCGGCCGCGCCATCCTTGAATCCGGCCGCGAGATTCCGCGCAACCAGGTCATGCGCATCGACCACAAGATGAACTACGCCACGCTCGGCCAGTTTCTCGGTGTGCTGCACCGCACCGCGCCGATCCAGCTCGGCTCGCGCGTCACGCTGGTCCTCAACCAGCGCTCTGTGGCCAAGCCCTACGTCGACGACAATCGCATGTTCTATCTCGCAGCCGACAATGATCACGATCGCGAATGGGTCAACGAGCTCGCCGAAGACGTCTGGACGAACCAGCTGCCGGCCTATCGCCGCTTCGAGGAAGAACGTCCGGTTGCGGCGGCGGCCGATGCGCCGGTCCCGGACGGGTCAAGGGAATCCTGGTAGCCAGAGCATAGAAGTGGACGCCGGTTTGGCCGTCGGTAACATCATGGTCGGCGATAAGGACAAGGCACCGTCGCGCCGATTCCGGGATGGATCCGGCTCGCCGTCGGCCCTGGTCTTCGCCGCCGGCGCGGTCGCCCTGTGGTCGACCAACGCGCTGGTCGGCAAATCCCTGCTGGCCAGCCATCCGGTGTCGCTCGTGCAGTTGCTGCAGTTTTGTGGAGCGGCTCTGGTGTTCGCCGTCATCCATCTGGCGAGCCGGAAGGGGGACACGCAAGACGCAGCCTTTGCCAAGGGTGCTGACGGCACCCTGGCGCCGGTCGCGGTCGGCTTTATTGGCCTGGTCGGCACCATGGTGCTGCAATACATCGCCTTTGCGTCCATGCCGGTGATCGAGGCCAATCTCGTCGCCTACACCTGGCCGCTGATGGTCGCGGCGGCGGTCATCGTGCTGGGCAAGCGGCAACGCCCCGTGCTTCTGGGTTTGACTGCCGTGCTCGGCTTTGTCGGCGTGGCGCTGGTGATCTCGGGTGGCCGCGGCCAGCCTTTTCTCCAGGGCAGCATCGTCGGCTATCTCGCTGCCTTCGGCTCGGCGCTGTGCATGGCCTTCTATTCGATTGCGGTCGCCCGCCTGGTCACACCGTCGGAGCGTTTGCTTTTGCCTTCGGCATTGGTCGGCGTCGGCCTGACCTTGCTGTGGTGTATTCACGACGGCGCAGCCTGGCCATCCAGTGAGCACCTCCTGCTTGGCCTCTATCTCGGTGCCGGTCCGATGGGGCTGGGATATTATTTCTGGTCGCGCGCCTTGAAGCTTGAAGGCGGCGGCAAGGTTGCGGTCATCGCCTATCTGACCCCGATCGCATCGACGCTGCTGCTGACACTTTCGGGCGAAAGGCTGACGCTGACCGCGATAGCCGGTGCGGTCCTCGTCATCGGCAGCTGTATTGCGGTGGGCATAGAACGCTCGGAGGCTGAACATGCTTGACGACGATGAACGCCTCGCCAGACAGGAAGCATTCTGGCTGATCAAGGAGTTCGGCGCCGAGGCGCCGCTCTATGCCGCCATGAAGGCCGAAAAGGCGATAGAGCAAAAAGATTTCGGCCGGTGCGCCCGCTGGAAGCGCATTCTGGAGATACTGGCCGACTCCAAACCTGCCGGGTCCGTGCAGTTGAAATCTGCTGGCGCGAAGTCGGCCGTTTCCAAGTATTAGATTTTCTAATTTGCAACGTTGCAACCTGTTGTGGAAACATCCTCCTGTTCCGATTCTTGATCGTTTATTGAGACTTAGCGACCCGTTGGGGGGTGCAGCTAGGTCGATACATCAAGAGAAGTCTTAAAAAAAGCCGGCAACTTCATGACCGGCGGGAGAAACAGAATTGCACACCATCGACAGCAAGACCGCTATTGAACTGACTGCTGACATCGTCTCGGCCTATGTCGGCAACAATCCTCTCCCTGCGTCCGGCCTGCCGGATCTGATCGCCAGCGTCAGCGCATCGGTGCGCAAGCTGGGCAGCATTGCCGCCGTGGAAAGCCCCGCGCTGAACCCCGCTGTCAATCCGAAGCGGTCGGTGTTTCCCGACCACATCGTCTGTCTGGAAGATGGCAAGAAATTCAAGTCGCTGAAACGCCACCTGATGACCGACCATGGTCTCAGCCCGGAGGAATATCGTGGCAAATGGGGCTTGCCGTCGGACTATCCGATGGTGGCGCCGAACTACTCCGCGACCCGTTCGGCACTGGCCAAGTCCTCGGGCCTCGGCCGCAAGCCGGCCGTTCCGGCCGCCGCGGCCAAGGTGACGAAGCGCAAACCCAAAGCCTGAACCAGGCAGCCTCTGAAAAGTCAGTCTGCTGTTTGCAATGGACGGCGCGCTTAAGGCGCGCCGTTTTCATGCCTTATGCCCCCGCCGGCGCCCAGGCCCTTGCGAAGCGCCGCCCTCCCGTGCAAAAGCCCCGGCATGCTTATCATCAACGATCTTTCGCTCCGCATGGCCGGACGCTTGCTTCTCGATCATGCCTCGCTGACCTTGCCAGCCGGCACAAAGGCCGGCCTCGTCGGCCGCAACGGCACCGGCAAGACGACGCTGTTCAAGGCCGTCACCGGCGACTTTCCCTCCGAGACCGGCTCGATAAGCCTGCCCAAGAACACCCGCATCGGCCAGGTGGCGCAGGAAGCGCCCGGCACCGAGGAGCCGCTGATCGAAATCGTGCTCAAGGCCGATCTCGAGCGCACCGCATTGCTCGAGGAGGAAAAGACCGCCACCGACGCGCACCGCATTGCCGACATCCATATGCGGCTGGCGGATATCGATGCGCATTCGGCGGAATCTCGCGCGGCCACCATCCTCGCTGGCCTTGGCTTCGACGACGCCGCGCAGCGCCGCCCGGCCTCGTCCTTCTCCGGCGGCTGGCGCATGCGTGTGGCGCTCGCCGCGGTGCTGTTTGCCGAGCCCGACCTTCTGCTGCTCGACGAGCCGACCAACTATCTCGATCTCGAAGGCACGCTTTGGTTGGAAAACTACGTGTCGAAATATCCGCACACGGTGCTTCTGATCTCGCACGATCGCGACCTGCTCAACCGCGCCGTCAATTCCATCGTTCATCTCGACCAGAAGAAGCTGACCTTCTGGCGCGGCGGCTACGACCAGTTCGAGCGCCAGTACACCGAGCAGAAGGAGTTGCAGGAGAAGGGCCGTGTCAAGCAGGAAGCCGCGCGCAAACACATGGAGTCCTTCGTCGAACGCTTCCGCGCCAAGGCTTCGAAGGCGAGACAGGCGCAGTCGCGCATCAAGGCGCTGGAGAAGATGAAGCCGATCGCGGCGATCGTGAACGACACGGTGCGGCCGTTCTCTTTCCCCGAACCGGTGAAAACGGTGGCGTCGCCGATCATTGCCTTGAACAACGTCAATGTAGGCTACACCGAGGGCCAGCCGATCCTGAAGAAGATGACGCTGCGCATCGATGCCGACGACCGCATCGCGCTGCTCGGCGCCAACGGCAACGGCAAGTCGACCTTCGCCAAGCTCCTGTCCGGCCGGCTGAAGCAGGAAACCGGCACCATGACGGTGGCGCCGGGCCTGAAGGTGGCGATCTTTGCACAGCATCAGCTCGACGATCTCAGGCCGGAGGAAAACGCCTACGAGCATGTCCGCCGGCTGATGCCGGAAGCGCCGGAATCCAAGGTGCGCGGCCGCGTCGCCCAGTTCGGCCTCACCACCGAGAAGATGAACACCGCCGCCAAGGATCTGTCGGGCGGCGAGAAGGCGCGCCTGCTCATGGGCCTGTCGGCCTTCGAAGGCCCGAACCTCTTCATCCTCGACGAACCCACCAACCATCTCGACATCGACAGCCGCGAGTCCTTGATCCATGCGCTGAACGAGTTTCCCGGCGCCGTCATCCTGATCTCGCATGACCGCCATCTGCTGGAAGCGACCGCCGACCGGCTGTGGCTGGTCAAGGATGGTGCGGTCAACCCGTATGACGGCGACCTTGAGGACTACAAGACGCTCGTCACCGGCGTGTCCGGCGATCGACGCGGCAAGCGCGAGGCCGAGAAGGCATCCAAGGCCGATCGCCGCCGCGATGCCGCGGCGCGCCGCGCCGCCTTCGAGCCGCTGGCCAAGGAAATCCGCGCCACCGAGGCGCTGATGGACCGCATCCGCAAGCGCATCGACCTGATCGAGGATGAACTCGCCAATCCGGCGGTATACGAAAAGGATCCGTCGACGGCGACCCGGCTCGCCAAGGAGCGCTCGCAACTGGCCCAGCAGCTTGCCGGCCACGAGGAGAAGTGGCTGACCATGTCGGCCGAGTATGAGGAAGGCACGGCGGAGTGATTACCCTCCCCCGTTGTGGGGAGGGTCGATCCGCGAAGCGGAGCGGGGTGGAGTCCGCGCCGCACCCCATCCCGTCGCTGCGCGCCGACCCTCCCCTCAAGGGGAGGGTAAGATCTGGCCCTACACGCCGCCCGCGAAACCCGCTAAAAACGCCGCATGAACCAGCACGCCAAGCTCAGAATCGGCCACTCCGCCTGTCCGCATGATTGCCCTTCGACCTGCGCGCTCGAGGTCGAGCTGCTCGATGGCAACCGCATCGGCCGTGTCCATGGCGCCAAGTCCAATACGTATACGGCTGGCGTCGTCTGCGCCAAGGTCGCGCGCTATGCCGACCGTGTCCACCATCCCGACCGGCTGCTGAAGCCGCTGGTGCGTGCCGGCGCCAAGGGTGACGGCGTCTGGAAGGTATCCAGCTGGGAAGTGGCACTCGACCTCGTCGCCGAGAAATTTATCGCGGCCGAGGAAAAATACGGCTCCGAGACCGTCTGGCCTTATTACTATGCCGGCACGATGGGGCTGGTGCAGCGCGACGGCATCGACCGGCTGCGCCATGCAAAAAAATACTCCGGCTTCTTCGGCTCGATCTGCACCAATCTGGCCTGGACCGGCTGGATGATGGGAGCGGGCGCCTTGCGCGGTCCCGATCCGCGCGAGATGGCGAAGTCCGACTGCGTGGTGATCTGGGGCACCAATGCCGTGGTCACGCAGGTCAATGTCATGACCCACGCCATCAAGGCGCGGAAGGAGCGTGGCGCCAGGATCATCGTTATCGACGTCTACGAGAACGCGACGATGAAGCAGGCCGATATGGGCCTTGTGCTGAAGCCCGGCACCGATGGCGCGCTGGCCTGCGCGGTCATGCATGTGCTGTTCAGGGAAGGCATGGCCGACCGCGCCTATCTCGAAAAATACACCGACGATCCGAAGGGGCTGGAAGCGCATCTGGAGACGCGCACGCCGGGATGGGCTTCCGCCATCACCGGTCTTGCGGTCACCGAGATCGAGGCTTTCGCACGCCTCGTCGGCACGACGAGGAAAACCTATTTCCGCCTCGGCTATGGCTTTGCCCGCCAGCGCAACGGCGCGGTCAACATGCACGCGGCATCCTGCATCGCCGCCGTCACCGGCGCCTGGCAATATGAGGGTGGCGGTGCCTTCCATTCCAATTCCGGCATCTTCAAGCTCAACCAGGATGTGCTGGAAGGCGCCGCGATGCGCGATCCCAATATTCGCCATCTCGACCAGTCGCGCATCGGCCCGGTGCTGACCGGTGCAGCGGACTCGCTCTATGGCGGCCCGCCGGTGACGGCGATGCTGATCCAGAACACCAACCCGGTGAATGTCGCGCCCGAGCAGCGGCTGGTGAAGCAGGGTTTCCTGCGTGACGACTTGTTCACCTGCGTGCACGAGCAGTTCATGACCGACACGGCAAAGCTCGCCGATGTCGTTTTGCCGGCAACGATGTTTCTCGAGCATGACGACGTCTACAAGGGCGGTGGCAACCAGCACATCACGCTCGGTCCCAAGCTGATCGAACCGCCGGAAGGGCCGCGCACCAACCATTTCGTCATCGAGCAATTGGCGCAGCGTCTCGGCGTCGCCGACCGGCCGGGCTTTGGCCTGACCGAGCAGCAGCATATCGACATCATCCTCGGCAAGCGCGGGCTGGGCTCCTTCGCCAGCCTCAAGGAAGACAAATGGGTCGACCTGCAGCCGGGTTTCGAGGCGGCGCATTTCATCGATGGTTTCGGCCATGCCGACAAGAAATTTCACTTCCGCGCCAACTGGAGCGGGCAGGCGGCGCCCAACCGGCCGCCGAAAAGCATGGGCCTGTTCGGGCCGGTGGCGGAGCTCCCGGAATTCCCCGACCATGTCGACCTGATCGAGGTCGCGGATGCGGAGCATCCGTTCCGGCTGACGACATCACCGGCGCGCAACTTCCTCAATTCGACATTCGCCGAGACACCGGTGTCGAAGGCCAAGGAAGGCCGGCCGGAATTGTTGTTGCATCCGGACGACGCTGCCGCGCTTGGCTTGGACGACGGCGACCGTATCGAGGTCGGCAACCGGCGCGGCGAGGTGGTGCTGCACGCAAAGCTGTTCGATGGCATCAAGCGCGGCGTGGTGATCGCCGAGGGCATCTGGCCAAACAGCGCGCATGAGCGTGGCGAAGGCATCAATGTGCTCACCGGCGCCGACGCACCAGCGCCCTATGGCGGTGCGGCCTTCCACGACAACAAGGTCTGGCTGCGGCCGGCGGGCTAAAGCAATTCCAGGAAAAGTGTGAGCGGTTTTCCGTCCGGAATTGCGGAAAAGAGACTGGCTATCCCGGCAGAGGCACCGTCAGCCCCACCTTGACACGGTCCATGGCAACGAAGGTGCGGAATTTTCGGACATTCTTGCTGTCGAAGAACAGTCTGCGCGTCAGGGCCTCATAGGCCCCCATGTCGGCCGCGGTGATGACTAGGATGAAGTCGGCCTCGCCGGTGACGTAGTAGCATTGCTGCACTTCGGGCTCTGCCGAGAATTGCCGCTTGGCCGCGTCGATCAGGTCCGAGCGTTCGCTCTCCAGTTCGACCTCGACGAAAATGGTGATGGGCTGGCCGACCACAACGGGGTTGATGACAGCGACGTTGCCGGCAATGACGCCGGACTGCGCCATGCGCTTGATGCGCCGCTGCACCGCCGGCGCCGACAGGTTGACGGCTTCGCCGATCAGCCGCTGCGGCGTCGTGTTGTCCCGCTGCAGGATGGCAAGGATGGCGAGGTCGAAACTGTCGAGCGAAGGCGATCGAGGCAAAGCGCTATCCTGGCGAAACAAACTTGCATTTCGAAGCGCCAATAACAGCGCTATTTGCGCCTCGGCTGCAATATGATTTCGTCACACCCAAAGGAGGCCACCCGTGTTCCTGCTCAACAGCAATGCCTTGCACCGCCGGCCGCTCGATCCGGTCGATGCCGAAACGCTGGGGAATGCCGGTGCCGATACGGTCGAGCGCTTTCTTGCCCATCGCGACAATCACCTGGCAACTCCGTTGCATGCATTGCCGACGCTGGCCGGCGAACTCGGCCTCGGCGCCGTCCACATCAAGGATGAAGGCTTTCGCCTCGGTCTCGGCAGTTTCAAGGCGCTCGGCGGCGCCTATGCCGTTTTTCGACTGGTGCTGGAGGAGGCGAGCCGATCGCTTGGTCGGCCCGTTGACGTGGCCGATCTCAACCGGTTCGACGTCCGGGCGGTCGCTGCCGGCATGACGGTTGCCTGCGCCACCGACGGCAATCACGGCCGCTCGGTCGCGCAAGGTGCACAGTTGGTTGGCGCGAAAGCGGCAATCTTCGTTCACGCCGGCGTCAGCGAGGCGCGCATTGCAGCAATAGCCCGCTATGGCGCCGAGATGATCCGCGTCGACGGCAATTATGACGACTCGGTCAGCCAGGCCGCCGAGGTTTCAGCTGAGCAAGGCTGGACCGTGGTGTCCGACACCTCCTGGCCGGGCTATGAGCGCATCCCGGGCCTGGTCATGCAGGGCTATACGGCGATCGTGCGCGAAGCCTTGCGCCAGTTGCCGCAGCCGCCGACCCATGTCTTCGTGCAGGCCGGTGTCGGCGGCATTGCCGCCGCCCTGGCCGGCCATCTCGCCATCGTGCTCGGTGACGCCAGGCCGACCTTCATCGTCGTCGAGCCAGCCCGCGCCGCCTGCGTTGTCGCAGCCGCCCGGGCGGGCCACGTGGTCAAGGTCGCACACGATCAGCCGACGGTGATGGCGATGCTCGAATGCTACGAGGCCTCGCAAGTTGCCTGGCGCGTTCTGGCGCGGGTTGCCGATGCCTTCATGACGGTGGATGAGGAGGAGGCGGTCGCGGTGATGCGGCGGCTGGCACGGCCGGCTGGCAATGATCCAGTGATCGTCGCCGGCGAAAGCGGCGGCGTCGGTCTGGCCGGGCTGATCCGGGCGGTGGCCGACCACAAGGCCGCTCTCGGGTTCGACGACAAATCCCGCGTGCTTGTAATCAACACCGAAGGCGCCACAGACCCGCACCGCTATACCGAGCTGGTCGGGCAGAGCCCCGCCGATGTGCTGGCCGGCAAGCTGAAGGCCGAGGCATAGCCATGATCGGGATCGATGCACAGCGTCTGCTTGGCCGCATCCGGGAACTCGCCGCCGTTGGCCGCGACAGTGAGGATAGGCTGATCCGGCTCGCCGCCTCCGACACAGACAAACAGGGCCGTGACCTCTTTGTCGGCTGGCTCAGGCAGGCCAGGCTGGGAGTCGCCATCGACCGGGTCGGTAATATCTTCGGCATCTGGCAAAGCCCCGACAATGCCGGGCAGGCGCCGCTGCTCATCGGTTCGCATATCGACACCGTTATCGATGCCGGCATCTATGATGGCTGCTACGGCGTGCTGGCCGGGCTGGAGGTGATCGAGACGCTGCAGGCTTCGGGCTTTTCGCCGTCGCGCCCGGTCGCGGTCGCCGCTTTCACCAATGAGGAAGGCGTGCGCTACACGCCTGACATGATGGGCTCGCTATGCCATGCCGGTGGCGTCAGCGCCGAGGCCGTGCTGGCCGCCATCGGCACGGATGGCAGCGTGCTCGGCCAGGAGCTCGCCCGCATCGGCTATGCCGGCGACCGCGAACCCGGCTTCCTCAAGCCGCATGCCTATCTCGAACTTCATATCGAGCAGGGGCCGGTGCTGGAGCGTGAAGGCGTGCCGATCGGCGCGGTCGAGAATCTGCAAGGCATTTCCTGGCAGCGCATCACCATCGACGGCGCCGCCAACCATGCCGGCACCACGCCGATGTCGATGCGCAGCGACGCCGGCCACGCCGCCGCCCGCATCATCACCTTCCTGCACGATCGGGCCAGGGCTTCGAATGGGCCAACCGTGGCCACGGTCGGCACGATGCGCTTCGAACCCAACGCCATCAACGTCATTCCCGCGCGCGCCGTCTTCACCATCGACCTGCGCGATCCCGACGAACAGCGCTTGCAGGCGCATGAGGCGGCCCTTGCTGCCTATCTCGAGGAGCTTGAGGTTTTGGAGAACGTATCGATCTCGGTCGAGCGGCTCGCCCGCTTCGAACCGGTGCTATTCGACATCGGCATCGTCGAACTGATCGAGGCGGCCGCGAAGAACCGCGGTCTCGGCGTCAGGCGCATGACATCGGGCGCCGGCCATGACGCGCAGATGATGGCCCGCCTCGCGCCGGCGGCAATGATCTTCGTGCCGAGCGCCGGTGGCATCAGCCACAATCCGCGCGAACACACTGAAGATGCCGAGCTTGTCGCCGGCGCCAACATCCTGCTTGATGTCGCCAGTGAGCTTGCAAAATAGGTCGGGGAGAAAATGGCTGAGCTCGATCGTGATGTGCTGAAGCAGGAAATGACCGGCTGGCGGCGCGATTTGCACGCGCACCCCGAGTTCGGCTTTGAGGAAAAGCGCACCGCTGCCTTTGTCGCCGCGAAGCTGCGCGAATTCGGGCTGGACGATGTTGCAGAGGGGGTCGGCGGCACCGGCGTCGTTGGCACATTGAAGCGCGGCAGCGGCAACCGGGCGATTGCGCTCAGGGCCGACATGGATGCGCTGCGCATCACCGAGCAGTCCGCGACCGCCCATCGCTCGCAGAACCCCGGCATCATGCATGCCTGCGGCCATGACGGCCACACCACCATGCTGCTCGGCGCGGCAAAGCTGCTGGCCGCCGAGGGCGGTTTCGACGGCACCGTGCGCTTCATCTTCCAGCCCGCCGAGGAATGGGGCAGGGGCGCGCTGGCGATGCTGGACGACGGGCTGCTGCAGCGCTTTCCCTTCGACGAGATTTTTGGCCTGCACAACATGCCTGGCCTGCCCGTCGGGCATTTCGAGACCCGTGCCGGCCCGTTCATGTCGGCGGAGGACAATTTCGAGATCGTGCTCAAGGGCATCGGCGGCCATGCGGCGCGGCCACATTCCGGGAACGAGACCTTGGTCGCCGCCTGCGCGCTGGTCACCAATCTGCAGACCATCGTCTCGCGCCGGCTGAGTCCCGCCGACATTTCGGTGGTTTCGGTGACCGAGCTGATCACCGACGGCACCCGCAACGCATTGCCCGGCCTCGCCTGCATCCTCGGTGACGCCCGCAGTTTTCGTCCCGAGGTCAGCGCCGAGATCGAGCGCCAGATGCGGGTCATCGCGGCAGGCACCGCCGCTGCCTACAATGTCACCGCCGACGTGACCTATAGCAGGGAATTCGTGCCGCTGCAGAACGATGCCGACCTGGTGGACGCGGCCTTTGTCGCCGCAAGGCGCGTGCTGGCCTATGGCGCCGCCAGCATCGCGGCGGAGCCGATGACCGCCTCGGAGGATTTCGCCCGCTTCCTCGATCACGTACCGGGCTGCTTCGTCTTTCTCGGCAATGGCGAGACCTCGCCGCCGCTGCACAATTCCAGCTACGACTTCAACGATGACGGGCTGTTGCACGGCACGGATTTCCATATCGCGATCGTCAGGCAAAGACTGGGCGGCGCGATCGGGAAATGACGCCTGATCGCCTTCGCAACTGGCCCAAGCGGCACTGCTATCGCCAGCCAGCTGCCGGGTTTAGGGAGATTGCCTGTTGCCGGAGATCGCACGCCGATGACCAGGGTTTCGCTTCTGGGAATACCGCATGACGAGAACTCGTCCTATCTCAAGGGCGCGGCCGCAGCGCCGGCCCTGATCCGGCGGGAACTCAAAAGCGACGCGCACAGCTCGTGGAGCGAAACCGGCTTCGATGTGGCGGACAGTTTCGTCGACCACGGCGACATCGACTTTTCAGGCGCCGGCGGTCCATGGGAGCGGATCGAGGCCGAGGTCGGCCGCGCGCTGGATGCCGGCCACCCGTTGATCAGCCTCGGTGGCGATCATGCCATCGCCTGGCCGGTGCTGCGTGCCGTGCGCCGCCGCCATGCCAGGCTAACGATCGTCCAGATCGACGCCCATCCCGACATCTACGATGCCTATCAGGGCAACAGGCGGTCCCACACCTCGTCCTTCGCGCGCATCCTGGAGGAGGGGCTGGCCGACCGGCTGATCCAGATCGGCTCGCGCACCCTCAATGATGAGCTTCGTGACCAGCTCAAGCGCTTCGGCGTCGAAATGATCGAGGCGCGGCATTTCAGCGAGGATCTGCAGCTCGATCTCAAGACGCCGGTCTATCTCTCGGTCGATCTCGACGGCCTCGACCCGGCTTGTGCGCCCGGCGTGTCGCACCGCGAGCCCGGTGGTCTTACAACCCGGCAAGTGATCAACCTGATCCAGCGGATCGACCAGCCCATCGTCGGCGCCGATGTCGTCGAATACAATGCAAGCCAGGACGTCTCCAATCTCACCGCGCTGGTTGCCGCCAAGCTGGTCAAGGAGATCGCCGGCATGATGCTCAAGACGCATGGCGCCGGCTGAATCAATCTGGCAGGGCGGCATGGTAGATCATTGTTGCGACTCGCATTTCCAGTGAAAGCCGCCATGCAGCATCCATTGAAAATAGCCATAGCCGGTGCGCTCGGCCGCATGGGCAGGGAGATGGCGCTGGCCGTCGAGACCGATCCCAGGCTGGCGCTCGTCGCCCGCTTTCACAGGCCGGGCAGCGCCGGCGAGGGGCTGGTCGAGCGCGACGAAGCACTGGCGCTTGCGGACGTCGTCATCGATTTCACCACGCCTGCGGCCTCCATCGAATTGGCGAAGACTTGCGCGGCCCGCGGCGGCCCGGCGCTGGTCATCGGCTCGACCGGCTTCGGACCTGCCGATCTCGCCGCCATCGCTGCTGCTTCGAAGTCCGTCGCCATCGTTCGCTCAGGCAGCTACTCGCTGGGGCTCAACATGCTGGCTGGGCTGGTCGAACAGGCGGCGCGAGCACTTGGTCCCGCCACCGACATCGAGATCCTGGAAGCGCATCACCGCATGAAGGTCGACGCACCGTCGGGCACGGCGCTGATGCTGGGCGAGGCGGCCGCTCGCGGACATGGCGTCAGGCTGGACGATGTGGCGAAACGCATCCGCGACGGCGTTACAGGTCCACGCCCTGCCGGCGAGATCGGCTTTGCCGTGCTGCGCGGCGGCAGCATCGTCGGCGAGCACAGCGTGAGCTTCCTCGGTGAGGGCGAAACGCTTACGCTCTCGCATTCAGCCGGCGACCGCTCGATGTTCGCGCGCGGCGCCATTGCGGCAGCACGCTGGGTCTCTGGCCGGCCGCCCGGCGAATACGACATGCGCGACGTACTGGGGTTCACGGCCTTTTGAGATGCAATGGTAACGCAACGAGGGCGTTGCGAGGTCGGAACCGCCTAGAGAATAGAATATAGCACAACTACGCCATTTCGCGCCTTCCCAAACCGAACCGAACGGTTCGGTTCGCACATTTTTGTGATTGGCAATGGCAGCAACGCACACCCATTTCGGGGTGGTCCGAGCGACGCGAATTCCTCCCAAGGCACGCCACTTGACGGACAGAACTGAAAAATCTGGATTACCTGAAATGACCAAGATCGCACTTACCGCTGCTGCCATCCTCCTTGCCACCGGCACCGCTTTCGCAGGCAGCGACCACTACGGCTCCGACGGCGTCAACCAGCCTGCTGTGACAGCGCCCGCCGGCAACATCGATCACCGTTATACCGCCTCGATCCGCAAGCCGGCCAGCCTCGGCGATTTCACGATCAAGGGCGACTCGAACCAGCCGGAATCCGGCCAGGGCATATGGGGTCGTTGATTTTCTGAGAAATCGACGACCACAAAGAGCGGTGGGCCTGGCCCACCGCTCTTGGTTTTATGCAATCGACTCGGGCCGCAAAGATCTTGAATCAATCCGCCAGCAGCGGGTCCTATCTCCTTGTTTGACCGTGGTCTTTTCAAAACTCGGTTTGCGGCTGTCACCTGCGGCTAGCCCGTTAGGCAGCTTGGTCTAGCTTATATCCTTCGGCTTGATGCAATGCGTCAACCGGGCCGCGCCGAAGCCGAGATCCGCCCAATCGCCGTCGATGACAAAGCGGGCAAGGGCGCCGGTCGGGAGTTTCTCTTCAAGTTTCCTTAGAGCAGCCACACCCGATCGCGGACCGGCGAGCCGGCGGGCAAAGTCCTCCAGGCCGGGATTATGGCCGAGCACCAGGAGACAGCTAGCCGATGCGACTGCCTGCTGCACCTCGGCCAGAATGTCGCCAGCCGTGGCTTCGAAAAGCGCCTCGGCGAACTCCACCGTTACGCTCGCCGAAAGTTCCGCCGAGACCAGCCGCCATGTCTCGCGCGTGCGCAGCGCCGGCGACACCAGCGCCAGGTCAGGCAGCCAACTGCGCCGGGCCAGTTCGCGCCCCATCAGCGGCGCCGTCTTCAGCCCGCGCGGCCCGAGCGGCCGGTCGAAATCAGCAAGCGCCGGGTCGTCCCAGCTCGACTTGGCGTGGCGCAGCAGGAGCAATTGTCTCGGTGTCGCCAATGTCGGCCTACGGCGTGATCCGCGCCAGATGTTCGAGATCGCGTTCTTCGCGCAGCGGGTCGGGCGCCATCACCACGGAAGTTCCGTTTTCGGCATCGTCGGCGAAATGTGCCAGCACGGTGCGACCGCTTTCCATGTGCGCCTTGCCGTCAGCGACCAGCCCGAGCGCCAGCGCATAAAGCCGGTGCTCGGCCTTCAGCACTCTGGCGGCCAGCGTGTCTTCGTTGTCGCCGACCATCACCGGCACCGCTGCCTGCGCGATGATCGGGCCGTCATCCATCTCTGATGTGACGAAATGCACCGTGCAGCCATGAATGCGAATGCCGGCGCGCAGGGCGCGCGCATGCGTATCGAGCCCTTTGAAGGCCGGCAGCAGGGCAGGGTGGATGTTGAGCATGCGCCCTTGCCACTTCTCGACCAGGCCGCGGGAGAGAATGCGCAGATAGCCGGCCAGCGCCACGATCTCGGCGTTGAACGCAATCAGCGCGGCGTCGATCGCCGCATCATGGGCTTCCTTGCTGGCATGGTCGGCGCGCACGATGACCTTGGTCGGGATACCGCGCGCGGCCGCGATGCCGAGGCCGGCGGCGTTGGCCCGGTCGGAAATGACGCCAACGATCTCGGCGGGATAGGCCGGGTCGCTCGCCGCCGCGATCAGCGCCGTCATGTTCGAGCCGCGTCCCGAGATCAGAACAACCGTGCGTTTCCTGCTCATAGGCCGATCGAGCCCCGATAGATGACGCCGGCGTCGCGGCGCGGAACGATGCGGCCGATCGGCGTCACAGTCTCGCCGGCCTCCTGCAGCACGGCTGCGACCTGTGCCGCCTGGCCGGAGGCGACGACGAGGATCATGCCGATGCCGCAGTTGAAGGTGCGCATCATCTCCTCCGGCGCCACGCCGCCAGTCTTCGCCAGCCAGGAAAACACCGGCGGCACATCGATGGCATTGAGATCGAGTTCTGCGGAAAAGTCCTTGGGCAGGACGCGCGGAATGTTTTCGGGAAAGCCGCCGCCGGTGATATGGGCCAGTGCCTTGATGCCATGCGTGTTGCGGATGGCCTTGAGGACCGACTTCACATAGATGCGGGTCGGCTCGAGCAGCGCCTCGGCCAGCGTCGCTTCGTCGTTGAACGGCGCCGGATCGCTCCAGGCAAGCCCGCTGACGGCAACGATACGGCGCACCAGTGAAAAGCCATTCGAATGCAGGCCCGAGGAAGCCAGCCCAAGCAGCACGTCGCCTTCGACAATATCGTCGGTCGGCAGCAACTGGCCGCGTTCGGCCGCACCGACGGCGAAGCCGGCAAGGTCGTAATCCTTGTCGTTATACATGCCGGGCATTTCGGCGGTCTCGCCGCCGATCAGCGCGCAGCCGGCCTGTCGGCAGCCGATTGCTATGCCGCCGACGATTGCCGTCCCCTGGTCGGGGTCGAGCTTGCCGGTGGCGAAATAGTCGAGGAAGAACAGTGGCTCGGCGCCCTGCACGACGATGTCGTTGACGCACATGGCGACGAGGTCGATGCCGATCGTGTCGTGCTTGCCGGCATCGATGGCGATCTTCAGCTTGGTGCCGACGCCGTCATTGGCGGCAACCAGCACCGGATCCGTGAAACCCGCCGCCTTGAGGTCGAACAGGCCGCCAAAACCGCCGATCTCGCCATCGGCGCCCGGCCGGCGCGTCGCGCGCACCAGCGGCTTGATCTTCTCGACCATGAGGTTGCCGGCATCGATGTCGACGCCCGCCTCGGCATAGGTGAGCCCGTTCTTGCGCTTGGCCCGGTCGCCCTTGCTCATCGTCGGCGCATCCCTGTTTCCCTCGGCGGCTCTTCGCATGAATGGTTTCGGGGGGCAAGGATGACGACAGGATACCGGGCTTTTGCCCAAGATAAATACGTGGACAGTCGCCCCTTCACCGCTGGTCCTTGCAGCCACAATCCATCTCCATCATCTATCTGCAGAACAAGCATGGCGGGACATGCCTTTGACCATTCCCAACCTCATCACCATCCTGCGCTTCGTGCTGGTTCCGGCCGTCGTACTGGCGATGCTGAATATGCGCTGGGACTGGGCCTTTGCCGGCTTTCTCGTCGCCGGCATTTCCGGCGGCGTTGACGGCTTCATCGCCCGCCGTTTCAACCAGCATTCGAAACTCGGCGCCTATCTCGATCCAATGGCCGACAAGGTGCTTCTGGTCTCGGTGTTCGTGGTCATGGGCTTCATCGGGCAATTGCCGCTGTGGCTGGTGGTGACCATGGTGTCACGCGATGCGCTGATCATCTGCGCCGTGCTTTTGTCCACGGTCATAGCGCATCCGGTCGAGATGAAGCCGCTCTATGTGTCGAAGGCCAACACCGCCGCCCAGATCGTGCTGGCGCCGTGGTGCTGGGCGAACTTGCCCTTGGCCTCCACCTCGACCCGCTCAGGCCTGCGCTCATATTGCTGTCCGGGGTCTTGACCGTGGCTTCGGCCGCGGCCTATCTCGTGGCTTGGCTGAGGCATATGAGCGGCTATGGCGAAGGCTCCACCCAGGGTAGTTGACAAGAATGCCGCGACTGCCGCGTTAGCAGACGCGGCTGCGTCCCTGGCGTTTCGCCGCCAGATTTTCTTCTGGCTGGGCACGGCAATCTTCCTGGCGCTGTTCCTCTACATTTTTTCCAGCATCCTGTTGCCGTTCGTTGCCGGCATGGTGCTGGCCTATTTTCTCGACCCGGTCGCCGACCGGCTGCAACGCCTCGGCCTCTCCCGGCTGATGGCGACGGTGGTCATCCTGATTGCCTTCATCGTCCTTTTGGTGCTGGCCTTCGTCATCCTGGTTCCGGTACTGGCCACGCAGATGGCCGATTTCGCCAGCAAGCTGCCGGAATATCTGACCCGGCTGCAGTCGCTGATCACCAGCTTCGATCCGAAATGGCTGGAGCAGAAATTCGGCGTCAATGCCAATGGCCTGCGCGACGGGCTGAATTCGCTGCTCACTTCCGGTTTCGGCCTGCTGAGCACCGTCTTCACCTCGATCTGGAGTTCCGGCGTTGCTCTGGTGTCGGTGGTCAGCCTGTTCGTGGTCACTCCGGTTGTCGCTTTCTACATGCTGCTCGACTGGGATCGCATGGTGGCGGTCGTCGACAGCTGGGTGCCGCGTGATTATGTCGGGACGGTCAGGGCGATCTCCAGGGACATCAACACCGCGACCGCCGGCTTCGTGCGCGGCCAGGGCACGCTGTGCCTGGTGCTCGGCGGCATGTATGCCACCGGCCTGACGCTGACCGGGCTGAATTTCGCCATCCTCATCGGCCTCTTCGCCGGGCTGATCTCGTTCATCCCTTATGTCGGCTCGCTGACCGGACTGGTCCTGGCCGTCGGCGTCGCCTTCGTCCAGTTCTGGCCGGACTGGACCATGATCGTTGCTGTCGCCGTGGTGTTCTTCATCGGCCAGTTCATCGAAGGCAACATCCTGCAGCCCAGATTGGTCGGAAAAAGCGTCGGCCTGCACCCGGTCTGGCTGATGTTTGCGCTGTTCGCTTTCGGCGCCCTGTTCGGCTTCGTCGGCCTTTTGATCGCCGTTCCTGCTTCGGCGGCAGTTGCCGTGCTGGTGCGCTTTGCCATTGCCCGCTATCTCGAATCGCCGCTCTACAAGGGACACTCCACCGAGCCAGTCCCGCCGCTGCCTGCCGATCGCGGCGGGGGCCACCGGTCGCCGCGCGGCTGAACGTGACGGATCATATGACCGAACCGCCGCGCCAGCTGCCGCTCGACCTTGGCCACGGCACCGGCTACTCGCGCGACGAACTGGTGGTGTCGGCCACCAACCGCGAGGCGGCAGCCCTTGTCGACCGCTGGCCGGACTGGCCGTCGCCGGTAATCGTGCTCGCCGGCCCGGCCGGTTCCGGCAAGACACATCTGGGTTCGATCTGGCAGGCGCGGGCCAATGCTGTGGCGGTCGATACCCAGCGCATCGGCAATGCCATCACCGGGCTTGGCGGCAGGCCGGCGCTGATCGACGATGTCGACAAGACAGCCATCGACGAGGCGGGCCTGTTCCATCTCATCAATGAAGTGCGCGGCGCCGGGGCCACCTTGCTGTTGACGGCGCGGCGCTTCCCCGCCGCCTGGAGGGTGACGTTGCCCGATCTCGCCTCGCGGCTGAAGGCGGCGGCAACGGTCGAGATCCATGAGCCGGACGATTTGCTTCTGGCTGGTGTCATCACCAAACTCTTCGCCGACCGCCAGGTCGAGGTCGAGCCGCATGTCGTGCAATATCTGGTGCGCCGCATCGAGCGCTCACTGGCCACCGCCATGCGCGTGGTCGAACGCCTCGACCGCACCGCGCTCGAGCGCAAGACGCCGATCACCAGGGCGCTCGCCGCCGAAACCGTCAGCGCAATGGACGAAGGGCAGGGCGAGTTCGAGGTTTAGATCCTGCTGCAATTCCCTGGACGGCGATTGTCGATCCCGCCCGTGCGACGTTTTCAAAACATGCATGGTGACATCACCTGAAACAATATGATACTTTCAATCAATGACATCGGAGCGATATCAATGCCTGCAGTGACCGTCCGAAATCTTCCGGAAGCGACCCACCGAGCTCTGCGTGTACGGGCGGCCTTGCACGGTCGCAGCACCGAGGCCGAGATACGCGACATTCTGGAAAACGCGGTGCGGCCGGACGGCCGTGTGAAACTCGGCTCCGTTCTGGCAGACATTGCCCGACGCGCCGGGCTGACCAATGAAGACGTGGAGGTCCTGGAGCAGGCTCGCGACAAGGCGCCGGCCGAACCGCTGGGGTTCGAATGATCCTCCTCGATACCAATGTCGTTTCGGAGGCCATGAAGCCCGAACCGCATCAAGCTGTGTTGGCCTGGCTTGATGACCAGGCCGAGGAAACGCTTTACCTCTCCAGTGTGACGCTCGCCGAAGTGCTGTTCGGCATCGAGGCCATGCCGGCGGGTCGTCGCAAGGCTGCGCTCGCTGAAACCTTCGCCGGTGTGTGCGCCGTGTTTGAGCGCCGCATCCTGCCTTTCGATACCGAGGCGGCCCGGCACTATGCCCGACTTGCAGTGAAGGCGAGGGCAGCCGGCAAGGGGTTTCCTGTGCCCGACGGCTACATCGCGGCAATCGCCTCCGCAAACGGCTTTCATGTCGCCTCGCGTGACACGGCGCCATTCCATGCGGCCGGCGTGCCTGTCATCGATCCTTGGCAGCCGTAATCAGGTACGGCAGCCCGACCAGAGCGCGAGCTGCGAACATGCGTTTCCGCAGGATTTCCTCTACAGCGACGACAGCGTGTTCGAATGAATACACTCGATCTCTCCGTGCCCACCGCCACATGAGGGCCGCTGTCCCATTTCGGGAAACATTATCTGGCATCCGTCTTGCACCTGGGAACTTGCCGGCTGACCCCGGTCCTGGTCGCGTTCCTGATCGGGTTGTAGGCTCGCCGGGAGTGATGATTGGGGTTCTCGCCCGGCGAGCTTACCTTCGTAGAGCAGTCACCGGAGTGTCCGGGAGGGTGCCCTATAGCCACAACGCCGCCAGATACCGGACCAGCAGATAGACCACCGTATGCGCTGCGACGTAGCACGCGGCGACGACGACAAAGAACAGCACGCTGGCGGGCCACGAGCGGGGACGGCCTTGCCTCTTGCTCGGCCGGTTGTTCCAGATCCACAGGGCTGCACAGATAATGGCCCAGACGACGACGAACGGAACCGTGATGCCGATGTAAGCGAAGTAGGCAGGGCCAATCAGCGAAAGCCATGCCTCGAGACCAAGCATCCAGAATCTCCCCTTTGCCCGGAGTTTAATGCATGTCGCTCAAAAGTGGTCCCGGTTTGAGAGAACGACATGCATCAAAACAAAAATCAAAGCGCGTCGCCTGAATCCGTTTCAGCGCGACGCGCTTTTAGACCGGCGATAGAGGTGGAAGCGGGAGGATTATCCTGCGTCGGATTTTCAGCCAAACCCGCAGAAGGGATGCTGTCGATGATACCGGCGCCTAATGCATGTCGCAAAAAAAGTGGCCCCGGTTTTTGAGAGAACGAAATGCATCAAACAAGCACCTTAAGCGCGTCGCGTGAGTCCGTTCAAAGCGACGCGCTTTAGGTCAGATTGGTGCTCCGGCCGCCAACTCGGCCGTAGCAGGTCTAAAGCGATCGGATCAGCCGCAGACCCTGACCTCTTCGACGACCCTGTGGTGATGGCGCCAGTGCCTGACCAGTTCGATATGGCAGCGGTGATGGCGGTGGTGGCGCCTCCATTGGCCATCCTGGTTGTCGCTGTAGTCGTCGCCATAGTCGTCGCTATAGTCTTTGTGGCGCTGGTGATGGCGAAGAACCTGTATATCGCCATCGTCGGACGAATATTGATCGTCGTCATCGGACTGGATAGTCAGACTGGCGGCTTGCGCCGGTGCGATCAAAGCCGCCGTTCCGGCGAACGCGATCATCGAGGCGATGAGAAGGGTTTTCATTGTTTGCTCCTTGGGTTGAACATACACAACTCTCGGAGCGAACTGGTGTTCCAATGTAGGGTCCGATCGGCGAGCGGCTGCTGCTTGGGCAATGCGTGCCGCCATGCGCTACCGGCGAGGCAGCCAATGGCGACCTTGGGAGTGACCTTGGGCAAGGACTGGCTTTGTGGGAAAAAATGGTCGGAGTGGAGAGATTCGAACTCCCGACCCTCTGGTCCCAAACCAGATGCGCTACCAGGCTGCGCTACACTCCGAGGCCCTGCGGCGTATACGGTTCCGGACCCTGTCGCGCAACCCCTAAAACATCAAACGGGGCTTGGCGGTCTGCGCTCCCGAGCAATCCTGGCTGCGATCGCCTTGGCCTGGATGCGAGCATTGGCGAAGCAGCCACGGATGCTTGGCCGCATGCCGGTGAACCACAGGCCCGGCAGTTTCGGGTCGCTGTCGGCGCCGTTGAACAGCGGCACGCCCTTTTCGTCGAGCACGCCGAGCTTGCCCAACATGGCCTCGAGCCCGGCGCGGTAGCCGGTCGCGGCGATGACGATATCCGGCTGGATCATCGCGCCATCGTCGAAAACGACCGTGTCGCGGGTAAATTCCCGCACGGTTGGCAAGACGATGATCCTGCCGTCCTTGATGGCATCGACGGCGCCGTCATCGGTGGCGATGGCGGTATAATCCGACGCCAGCCGGCTTGCGCCGCCCGAAGGCGTCGGCGGCAGGCCGTAGGCCGTGAGGTCGCCGAAGGCCCATCGCTGCGTCGCCGCCATCACCGCATCGGCGAGCTTGAACGGCAGCCGCGCCAGGATCGGCGAAAACCGGTGGACGGCGATCTGGCTGAGGCGCTTGGGCAGCAGTGCCGGACCGTTGCGCGCCGACAGCCAGATCTGTCCCGTGCCGGCTGCCGCCAGGTGATTGAGCACGTCGAAGCCGGAATTGCCGGCGCCGACGACCAGCACTTTCTTGCCCGCATAGGCCTTGGCGTCGCCGAATGCGGCCGAATGGATGATGCGTCCGGCAAAGGCCTTCATGCCTTTCCAGGCCGGGATGAAGGGCTGCCGGTCGCGCCCGGTGGCGATGACGACATGGCGCGCCAGCCGCGGCCCGGCACTGGTCCGCACAAGCCAGTGGTCGCCCTCGAAGCCTATCTCCTCGACCGCAATGCCGAACTCGACCGGCAGCCGGTGCATGGCGTGGAATTCGTTCAAATGGCCGATGATGGTGTTTCGGTGCGGAAAGGCAGGGGTGCCGGCAGGAAAGGAAACGCCCGGCAGCGCCGAAAGGTCGCGATGCGTGTTGAGATGCAGTCGCTCGTGCCGCCCGTGCCATGGCTCGGCCAGCCGGGCTTCCTTTTCCAACACCATCACAGGCACGCCGGTCTTGAGCAGCGCATGGGCTGCGGTCAAGCCGGCTGCCCCGGCGCCGATCACGATCGCGCCGTCGAAAATCGCTTGGCTGTCGGCCTCGGCGTGCAAAATCCCTGCGTCCATGCCTCTTTGTGTCGCCATCATGACCATGACTTTTGATGCTACGCCAGTGTATCGGGCCGATGCCGCTGCCGAAGCGGCCTGGTTGCAGGCCGCTTCGGCCTTGCCGTCGGCAGTGTTGCACAGTATTGACTGAAATAAGGCGGCGCTACCGCCAACGCAGCTACGAGGTGCCCATGTCCGCGCGAATTTTCAGCCCAGCCAAAACCGCGATGCAGTCCGGCAAGGCCAAGACCGGCCATTGGGTGCTGGAATTCGATCCCGCCCAACGCAAGAAGATCGACCCGCTGATGGGCTACACCACATCGGGCGACATGCTGAGCCAGATCAGGCTGACCTTCGACACCAGGGAAGAGGCGGTGGCCTATGCCGAAAAGCAGGGCCTGGCCTTCCGTGTCGAGGAGCCGAAAGAGACCAAGCGCCGGCAGATTTCCTATGCGGAAAATTTCCGCTATGACCGCAGGATACCCTGGACGCATTGACCGGCGGTCAGCGCCTGGCACATAGACACCAGCCGGCCAAGATATCAAATGCCGGCCAGCGGTCCCGTAGCTCAGCTGGATAGAGCACCGGCCTTCTAAGCCGATGGTCACAGGTTCGAATCCTGTCGGGATCGCCAATTTTGCCGGGTCCATTCCGGACACATAGGTTACGGTTTGTACCTGGCATATGGGTAGCACTCTGAAGGTGTACGAACGAAACAGAACGACCGAGCGCTGCCCTTCCCATCCTGGCGCGTTGCTCGACGACATCGTTCCCGCCACCGGCAAGACCAAGGTGGAAATCGCCAATCTGCTCGGAATCTCGCGCCCAGCAGCTCTACGATATCATCCGTGAGAAGAAGCCGGTGTCGCCTGCCGTGGCCGCCCGCCTTGGCAAGATGTTCGGCGATGGTGCCGCGATCTGGCTCAGGATGCAGGCCGCGTATGATGCCTGGCATGCGGAGCGCGAAGTTGACGTTAGCGCCATCCCGACCCTGCATGCTGCCTGAAGGTAGAGCGCGTTCGCTGACGGCAGCGGTCCCGTAGCTCCGCCGGATAGAGCACCGGCCTTCTAAGCCGATGGTCACAGCTTCGAATCCTGCCAATAATTTCAATACCTTAGGTGAGGCGTCGCGGCGCCGGAGACTGAAGGTCGTCCTTGTTAGCCATCTACCGGTAAAGTTTCGGGTATTTGGCCCTCTCGCTTTGGCAACTTGCCGATCTCTGGGCCGCCATTGCGAAAGCCCTCTCATAGGTATGGATGGCCATGTTGAACTTTCGGGGGTCTGGGGTCAGGTGTTTGTCCCGCCCATCATACAAAAGGACCGGGACGGCGAAAATTGCTTTTCCGTCTTCCGTTGGCCTCAACGCCGGACATCTTTGCCTTACGCCAACGAGGTCACCGGCCATTCTGGCGGCCGAATTTAACCTTGCATCGGACATCCGAGCCAGGAAGTTGATGTTTTGCTGTTCCCCTTGTCCGGCCGAGGCAGCCGACAATGCGAAGAAAATTCCTGCGGTGAATACAGCGAAAGCTAGACGTAGTTTCATTGTGCCCTCCCAAGTTGAGCACAAGAGAGCACGTTTGGACTTGACAGGATAGCCGCGTGTCCAGTGCAAGTTACTGTACGGAACCTTTGCCATACGTCGACTATCAGCCAGTTGTGCGGCCAGTCAGGATAGTCGGAACGCGGCGCGCCTTCGGGTGTTATAGGAGATGGTACCGAAAACCCTGACCATTGCGCGCATCTGGCGCGGCAGGACCTCGCCCGGCAGGGCCGACGCCTATGAGCGCTACAATTACGAGGCTGGTATCAAGCCGCTGATCGAGAAAGCGCTTGGCGTGCAGACTTTTCGCGAGGACACGCCGACGCATTCGGAATTCATCACCATCTCCTATTGGGAGAGCGTCGAGGCGATGGCCGCCTTTACCGGCGGCGATCCGCAAAGCATCCACCATCTCGACCGCGACAAGGAGTTCCTGATCGAATTGCCGAAGGGTGTCCAGGTGCTGCGAATCCGTTCCAGCCACGGACTGGTTGGCGGCAGCTGATGTTTGCGGGCTTTGACGCCAGGACCGTTCAAATGGAGGAGATATCGATCTTCGTCAGGGCCGGTGGCTCAGGGCCGCCGCTGCTGCTCCTGCATGGCTTTCCCGAAACGCATGTGATGTGGCGCGACATAGCGCTGGCCCTGGCCTCGCACTTCAGCGTGGTTGCCGCCGATCTCAGGGGTTACGGCCAAAGCGGCTG
Organism: Mesorhizobium sp. M0292; assembly: GCF_040321695.1. Classification (NCBI taxonomy): domain Bacteria; kingdom Pseudomonadati; phylum Pseudomonadota; class Alphaproteobacteria; order Hyphomicrobiales; family Phyllobacteriaceae; genus Mesorhizobium; species Mesorhizobium sp. M0292. The sequence continues at coordinate 62,631 of NZ_JAMYSB010000011.1, read as the reverse complement.
TCCAGTGTCCACTGCCGATCATGCCTCCTATTCCAAACGGGCGATGGCGCGCGACATGGTGCAGGTTATGGACGTTCTCGGTTTCGACCGTTTCATGGTTGCCGGCCACGACCGTGGCGGTCGCGTCGCCTACCGGCTGGCGCTCGACCATCCCGAAACCGTGTCGAAAGTCGCCGTTCTCGACATCGTCCCCACGGCCTCCGCCTGGGATCGGGCCGATGCCAGGTTGGCGCTGGCCTTCTGGCCGTGGAGCCTGCTCGCCCAGCCGGAACCGCTGCCTGAGCGCCTGTTGTCCGCAGCACCCGACGCAGTTGTCGACAATGCGATCGCCGGCTGGGGCTCGGCTCCAGATGCTTTTCCCGCTGAGGTCAGGGCCGCCTATATCGAGGCGCTGCGTGATCCCGCCCATGTCCACGCCATCTGCGAGGAATATCGCGCCGCCGCAGGCATCGACCGCGAGCACGACGCGCAGGACCAGGCTGATGGCTGTCGCATCAGATGCCCGCTGCTTGCGCTCTGGAGCGGCGAGGGCGGGTTGGAGAACTGGTATGCGGAGGAGGGCGGCCCGTTGGCGATCTGGCGGCAATGGGCTGATAACGTCGGAGGCGGCTCGGTCAAGGGTGGGCATTTCTTCCCGGAAGAGCACCCCGAAGACACGGCTGCAAGGCTGTCGAGATTCTTCGCAAGCTGACGGCGGACCGATTGCTAAATCCGGCCCTGTGTAGTCCTGTGTGGACTATCTCAGATGCCCGAGGGACTGCAGGATCAAAGTGCTCGAAAGACCAAGCAGGGCGATACCGTAAAACCGGTCGATCCACACGGCGTTTGGCCCAGCCAGAAGCCTTGCAGCCCGCGCGCCAAGGGCTGCGTAAAACGTCAGCACAAACACATCGGCAAGCGCGGCGATAATGGCCAGGATGCCATACTGGATCGCGATCGGCTCATCCACGCGGACAAAATGCGGCAGGATCGCGGGGAAAAGCAGCCAGGCCGCCGGATTTGTGACCGCCACCAAGAAGCAGCGCCCAATGAGTGCCTTGGCTGAATGGCGTGTTTCGGGAAGGTTAGGGTTGAACGAAGGTCGGGATGCGGTGCGCAGGGTACCGATGGCGACGAAAAGCAGATAGCCCGCGCCGAACATCCTGAGAGCCGAGAGATAGAATTCCGAAGCCAGCAGAAGAGCGCCGAAGCCCAGCGCGACGATGCTGATAAGAACGAAATCAGACAGTACGACGCCGGCCATGCCGAGAAACGCGCGTCGAAAACCGTAGCGGGAGCCGTTGGTGATGGCGAGCACGACGTCCGGTCCCGGAACGGCCATTCCGAGAACCGACACAAAGGCAAATGTCACCAGCGGCAGGTTTCCCATGACGCCGCGTAATGTACCCGGCGCTCACCGTCCGTAACGCCCTTCACACAGCGGCTTGGCTATCGCCGATTGTTGTTGGCCACCTTGGCTCAGTGCCCGCCGCGCATCTTCACCACCACAGTCCGCACCGCCAGCACCAGCACGGTGATGATGATCAGGATCACCGAGAGCGCGGCGATCGCCGGGTCGATGTTGTCGCGCAGGCCCATCCACATCAGCCGCGGCAGCGTGATGGCGTTGACCGAGGTGATGAACAGGGTGACGCCTATCTCTTCCCAGGACAGCACGAAGGACAGCAGCGCGGCGGTGACGATGCCGAACTTGATGTTGGGCATGATGATGCGCGTGGCGCGTTCCCACACGCCGGCGCCAAGGCCGCGCGCGGCAAGGTCGATGCGGCGGTCGAGCTGGCTGAGCGAGACCAGGATCAGCACCGTGGCGAAAGGCACCGTCATCACCGAATGCGCCATGGCGACGCCGAGCCATGTGTCATAGCCGAAGAACGAACTCATGCCCGAGATCGACGTCAGCAGGAAGTAGAGCGTGATCGCCGAGACCACCGGCGGCACCACCATCGGCAACAGCACGAAGCCGACAAGGGCGGCGGTAAATCGCGGCTGGAACATCCAGGCGCCAAGGCTGAAGCACAGCGCCAGCACGGTGGAGATGACGCTGCTGACGATGCCGATGCGGATCGACAGCAGGATGGCGTCGAGCCAGCGCGGATCCTCGATCAGCGCGCGGTAGTGGCGCAGCGACAGTTCGCCCGTCGGCATAGCCAGCATGCGGCTTGGCGTCAGCGACACCGGGATGACCGCCAGCAGCGGCAGCAGCAGGAACAGTGCCACCAGCACGGCGAGGATCAGCGAGACGGGACCGGGGCGATAGGTCGGCATCAGATCAGTTGCTTCGGTCTGACATAGCGGAACAGCAGCGCCATGAGCGCGCCGACGAACAGCACCAGCACGACGCTGATCGCCGCACCCAGTCCCCAGTCGGGACTCTGGAAGATGCGGAGATAGATCAGCTCGGCGATCATCACGCTGCGGCCGCCGCCGAGGATCGCCGGCGTGACGAAGAAGCCGAGCGAGAAGACGAACACGATCATCGCCGAACCGATGATGCCGGAGCGCGTCATCGGCACGAACACGGTCCAGAAGGTGCGCATGCGGCTGGAGCCGAGCCCGCGCGCCGCGAGCAGCACGCGCTCGTCGAGGCTGCGCATGGCGGAGGCCAGCGGGAACACCGCGAAGGGAATGAGGAAATGCGTCATGCCGACGATGACGCCGAACTCGTTGCGCACCAGCGCCAGCGGCTCGGAGATGAAGCCGATCGATTGCAGCCAGGTGTTGATCAGGCCGCGGTTGGACAAAAGCGCCACCCAGCCGAAGGCGCGGGTAAGCACCGAGATCCAGAAGGGGACGAGAATGCAGAATTCAGCGATTATGCGCTGTGCCGGGCTGCCGCGCACCCACACCATGGTGATGGCGTATGCCGCCGCCACGGAAACCACGGTGACGATCAGCGCGATGCGCAGCGTGCGGATGAACACAAACTGCACCAGGGCATCGGTGGCGAGCGCGCCATACTGGCCGAGCCCCGGTGTCGGCAAGGTGACGCTCCACTTGACGACGCCGAGGAACGGCCAGGCGTAGGCCAGCACAAGGAACAGGAGCAGCGGCGCCATCAGCACCGCCGCGCCCATCCTGTCGGAGAGGGTGCCTCTCATCGAAGCTCGTGCCCGGCCTGGTCAGGCCGAGATGATCTTGGTGTATTCGTCGAGTGCTGCCCCGTAATTCTTGGCGTACCAGTCCATGTCGAGCGCGATCTGCTTCTTCATGTTTTCGGGATCGACCGGGTTGATGCGCTTCTTGTCGGCGGGGATCAGCGCATCGGCGGCCGGATTGGCCGGACCCTGTCCGAGCTTGTCGAACATCACCAGTTGCTTTTGCGGATCCTGGGCGCTGGCGATGAACTTCATCGCTGCGTCCTTGCCGCCGGGGTTGCCCTTGAGCACGGCCAGCGCGCCGGGCGAAATCAGGCCCTGATCCCAGATGAACTTGATCTTGCCGCCCGAGTCCTGCTCGATCAGCGAGGCGCGGGTCGACCACACGATCGCCATCGAGGCTTCGCCGTTGAGCAGCACGCTCTGGCTCTCGGCGCCGCCGCCCCAGTAAGCCACGACGTTTTCCTTGAAGGCGGCGATCTTGTCATGCGCGCGCTTCAGGTCGAGCGGGTAGAGCGAGGCCGGCGCGATGCCGTCTGCGAGAAGTGCGGCTTCCCAACTCGACACGCCCCATTTGTAGAGCGAGCGCTTGCCCGGAAACTTCTTCACGTCGAAGAAGTCGGCCATGCCGGTCGGCGCGTCCTTGCCGTATTTCTCGGAATCATAGGCGATGACATAGGAGAAGAAATAGGTCGAGGCCGCGTATTCCCAGCCGAACCCCTCGCGCATCTTCTTCTTGTCGACGACGGCGTAGTCGATCGGCTCGAGCGCACCCTGGGCGCCGAGCGTGATGGCCGAGAACGGGTCGACATCGACGAGATCCCAGGTCGGCGCGCCGCTCTTGAACTGTGCGGCAATCGCGCCTTCGGTCGGGCCCGAACCGTCCATCTTGACGGCGATGCCGGTCTCCTTAGTGAAGGCCTGGCCATAGGCGGCGTCATAAGCGGCGAGGGCATCGCCACCCCAGTTGACCAGCACCAGTTCCTTGGCCTGCGCAAACGCGCCGGTCGAGCGCAGCAGCATCGGTGTGCCGGCCAGCACGAGGGCTGCAAGCTGGGTGAATTGCCGGCGCGAAATCTCGCCGCGCACAGCCCGGGCGGATAGCCCGTCCATGGCTTGTTTTTTGCTTTGGTTTGTCATTTTAGTTCCCCTTTTTCGTTGTTGGTTCCGGTGGTTATGGCGCGTTCCAGATTCTTTGCTGGAAGACTTCGCCGTTCTCGTCGTCATCCTCCGTCCGGAAGGAGGAAACCCTTTTCCGCCGGCCATGTCAGCCAGACGGAATTGCCTTTGCTCAGCGCCGCCGCCGCGACCTCATTCGGCACCGAGACGGTCACCTTGGCGCCCTGGCGTGTCGTCAGATCGAGTTTGGTCGCCGCACCCAGATAGGTCGAGCCGATTGCGGTGGCGGCAATGCCGTTCTCGCCGGCGGCGGCTTCGCGCGCGATCGACATATGTTCGGGCCGGATCGCCAATATGGCGTTGCCGTTCACCGCCTCGGCATTGCCGCGCAGCGTGATCGCGCGGTCTTCGCAGAGCGCGGTGGCGCCATTGTCGGCGCGCTTCACGCCCTTGAGCGGCAGCATGTTGATCTCGCCCAGGAACTCAGCGACGAAACGATTGGCCGGCCGGTCATACACCTCGTCCGGTGCACCGACCTGCAGCAATTTGCCATGGTTGAAGATGGCGACGCGCGACGACAGCGCCAGCGCCTCGCTCTGGTCGTGGGTAACGAAGACGAAGGTGGTGCCGGTCTCCTGATGCAGCCGCTTCATTTCGGCCTGCATCTGGCCGCGCAGGCCCTTGTCCAGTGCCGAGAAGGGTTCGTCGAGGAGCAGCACGCCGGGTTCGAACACCAGCGCGCGCGCCAGTGCCACGCGCTGCTGCTGGCCGCCGGAAAGCTGCGCCGGCAGTTTCGTCTCATGGCCCTTCAGCCCGACGCGCTCGATCATCTCGGCGACGCGGCGTTTGATCTCGGAGGCCGATTTCTTGCGCACCTTGAGCGGGAAGGCGATGTTGGCCTCGACCGACATATGCGGAAACAGCGCATAGCCTTGGAACACCATGCCGGCGGCGCGCTGTTCGGCCGGCCGCTCGGTGATGTCGATGCCGTCGCTGAAAAGCTTGCCGGCGGTCGGTTGCACGAAGCCGGCGAGGATCATCAGGAATGTGGTCTTGCCCGAGCCGGAGGGGCCGAGCAGCGTCAAAAACTCGCCACGGCCGATGTTGAGCGTCAGGTCGTCCAGCGCCCGGAACGAGCCGAAGCTCTTGCCGATCCCGATTGCCTTGATCTCTGCGGCCCGGCCGGGTTGCTGCATCCTGCCTCTTCCTTGGTCGTGGCTTGAGCGTAGGGCAGGGCCCCGGCTCACCGCAACCGAATAGTTTTCGCCTGATCGGCAAATTTGATTCACGGATGCGAGGCTAGTACGGGCTGATCCGGTTCTCCGACAGCTTCGACCTCAACCACCCATTGAATGCTTCCAGCACCGGGTGGCTGGCCTTGGCATGTTCCGACACTAGGAAATACGAGCGCGGCGAGGGGATCGCGATATCGAAGGGGCGCACCAGACGGCCTTCGCTCAGCGCCCGGCGGCTGGTCAGCTCGTCGCCCATGGCGATGCCCTGGCCGGCGATCGCCGCGGAAAAAACGAGGTTCATGTCCGAGAAGAAGATGCCGCCTTCGGTGTCGGGGTTTTCCACCTTGGACAGCGCCAGCCAGCGCGCCCAGTCCTCGGTGTCGCCGAGATGCAGGAGATTGGCGCGCAGAACGTCGGCCGGTTTTGAAAAGCCGCCGACCTTGTTGAGCAGTGTCGGGCTGCAAAGTGGCGTGAACGAGATTTCGCACAGCAACTCCACCGAGCGGTTCGGCCAGTTGCCGACGCCGAAGGCAATGAAGGCATCGGCGTCCGGATTGCTGACATCGTCCAGCCGCCGCGGCGTCAGGATCGACAGCGCCACGTCCGGATACATCTGCCGGAACTCGCCGATGTGGGTGCATAAAAACAGAGAGGCGAAGCCCGGCGTGCAGGAAACGGCGAACGAACCGCCGACGCCGGTGCCGGCCTGGCGCGTTACCGCATCGCCAAGCACGGTCAGCGCCTTCCTCACATCGGCGGCATAGCGCTGGCCGCGCGGTGTCAGCGCCACGCCCTTGCCGATGCGCTCCAGCAGGTCGAAGCCGAGGTCGCGTTCGAGGAGCCGCAACTGATGGCTGACGGCGCTGCGGGTGAGGTGCAGTTCGTCGGCGGCGCGCCAGACGCTGCCGTGACGGGCAAAACTGTCGAGGGCGCGCAGCGCCTGTGTGGAAGGTATTCGCAAGAGGCCTCAGGTGAACAGAATTTGCATGAACCGGAAAAACATATCACTTTTTGCAATGCCGCTTCACTGCTTTCTTGGGCCGCATGGAGAAACCGGTGACGACCTCGGCGCAAGCCACCGCGCTTGCCTGTCTCGATGGCATCCAGCCGTCGCTGTCGGCGTGGACGCGCACCATTTTCGATTTCGGCGAAACAGCCTGGCGCGAATACCAGTCGGCGGCCTGGTATGTCGCGCGGCTGAAGCATGAGGGCTTTTCGGTCGAGGAAGGGTCGGCCGGCATGCCGACCGCCTTTTGCGCCCACTGGACGAATGGCCCGGGGCCGACCATCGGCATGTACGGCGAATACGACGCCGTGCCCGGCAACTGCCAGGACGCGGCAACGGTGAACCGATCGCGGCCGGGCCTCGGCAGCGAGGCCGGCGGCCACACCGATCCGCATTCCGGGCTTGGCATTGCCGGCCTCGGCGGACTACTCGCCACCAAGGCGGCAATGCAACGCCACGGCATCAAGGGGACGCTGCGCTTCACCGGCGAGCCGGCCGAGAAGGTCAGGGGCTCGAAGCCGATCCATGCAGCCAAAGGCTATTATGACGGCCTTGCCGGCATGATCTCGTTCCATCCCTTCTATATGCTGCCGCTCTGCAACACGGCGCGTTGGGACACGCATTGCGGCGCGGCCTACGCGATGATCTACCGTTTTGTCTGCGACGAACCCGAAAACTGGGTTCGCGCAAGCGATGGCGCGCCGATCCCGCAGGCGCATTCGGCGGTGCGGGCGCCCGGTGCCAATGACGCGCTGATGACGATGTACATGACCTCCAAGGCGCTGCGCGATTCCATGCTGCCTCACCAGGGCGGCTGGTCGATCAGCGAGGCGATCCTCACCGCCGGGCAGGCGACCGCCGACAATCTGCCGGCGGGGCTGGCCGAGATCCAGTACATGATCCGCGTGCCGACCATTGCCATGGCAGAGCAGGTCACCGCGGTGCTCGACCGTAATGCGGCCGCGGCCGCGGCGATCAGCGGTTGTCGCTATGAGCGCCATTGGGTGTCGAAGTCGCGGCCGGGCCTCGCCAACCACGCCATGGCGGGGATTGCCTATGAGGCGCTGTCCACCGTCGGCGCGCCGAGCTGGGACGAGGCGGCGAAAGCGATCGGTCGCGAGGTCCAGGTCAATGCCGGCGGCACCGCGACCGACAACCCTTTCATCGACGAGATGGAGCGGCTGGTTGCGCCGCAAGAGGCCGAGGCAATCCTGCGCCGCGATTTGCCTCCGTCGCAGATCAACTCGACCTCCGACGACTACACCGACATGTCGTGGCACACGCCGACCGCACGCTTCTATGTCGCCCGCCCGGCGCTGCGCTCGGCGAATGGCCATGCCTATCCATCCTGGGCGATGAACGCGCTGGGCGGTATCTCGGCCACCATCGACCCGATGGTCATTTGCGCCGCCAAGACGGTTGCGCTTGCAGCCCTCCGCCTGCTCGAGGACAAGGCCGCGCGCGATGCGGCCATGGACGAATTCGTCACCCGCACCGGCGGCGGCATTGGTGGCTCCAACTGGATCGCGCCGCTTTGCGACTATGACCCGCCGATCAATTTCCGCTGGCCGGAATATGTCACCACCGCGCGGGGGCGCGATTGGTGGATTCCGAGCAGCCAACCCAATCAAGCTGCATAATCGAGGAGAACCTTATGACCGTCCATGACCGCATCGTCGCCGAACCGTTCTCGCTGCAGCGCCGCAATCCCGCCGGCGGCACCAAGCCGCTGACATCATGGGGCTTTGCCAACGAGACCGACGTGCTGACAGACGTGTTGCTCGGCTCGCCAAACTTCCTGCGCCACCTCTCGACCAGCTCGCTCTCGCGCAAGCATTTGCGCGAAGCGCCCTGCAACGTTCAGATCGCCCAAGCGCAGCACAAGGACCTCGTCGCCGCCTATGAGCATTTCGGCGTCAAAATCCACTGGCACGAGCCGACGCCGGAACTGCCGATGCAGGTCTATTCCAGAGACTCCAGCGTCATGACGCCCTACGGCGCCTTCATCACCGCCATGGCCAATTGGTGGCGGCGCGGCGAGAACTATGCCGCCATCCGCACCTATGAAAAGCTCGGCATCCCGATCTACGACATGGTCACGGCTGGCACCTTCGAAGGCGGCGACTTCAACGTCATCGAGGAGGGCGTGGTGCTGATCGGCTGCGGCGGCGCCCGCACGCAGGAAGAGGGCGCCCGCCAGGTGCAGGACTGGTTCGAAAAGGAAGGCTGGGAAACGCGCCTCGCCTTCATCGACGAATATTACGTCCATATCGACCTGATGGTAGTGCCGATCGCCGAGAAGCTCACCGCGGTGTGCCTCGCCTGCACCGAGCCCGGCATCGTCGACTGGCTGAAGGGCAAGGGCCACGAGATCATCGACGTGCCCTTCCAGGACACGATGGCGCTCGGCTGCAACTTCATGTCGCTGGGCAAGGACAGGGTGATCGCGCCGACGTCGAGCCAGTCGCTGATCGGCCAACTCAAAGCGCGCGGCTTCGAGGTTGCTGCCGTCGACATGAGCGAGATTTCCAAGACCGGGGGCGGCATTCACTGCATGGCGCAGGCGCTCAAGCGCGAGCCGGCGTAAGGGCACGAATTGCCGCCGGGACCTGTGACGGACTGCTGCCAGATTTGACAAAACGGGCCCGGCAGACGAAATTGATGCTATTAAGGAGGGATTCTGTGAAAAAAACCTACGAAAGGCCGAGTCTGGCCAAAGCCGGCAAACTGGGATCGCTGGTCGCTTCGAACCCGTCGAAGCCCGCCCCCTGAGCGCAACCAGCCGCTGAAGGCCGAAATTCGGTCGTCCTGGTTATCGGCGACCGGATCGCCCTGTATGATTGAAAGGGAGCCCGCCGGCTTTGAACGGCGGGCTTTTTGCTTTGCGCCAGAGCGCTGCCGCGTCTGCCGGCTAGTCCAATCTGCCCGAACCTGAATTGAACTTGCGCCGGTCGTTTTCCAGATGCGCCCGCATCGCTTGGCCGGCCTTCCGGGTCGCGGCGCTCGATCGCCTCGAACACCGCCTGGTGGCCGGCAAAACTCGTGCGGTTTTCGATCTCCTTATTGGCCACGTGGATGCGCTGATTGAACAGCCATTCGACCTAATAGCCGTTGATTTTGAACCAAGCCAGCTTCCCCAAAAGATCATGCCCAAACAAAGCCATAGCGCGAAGACCACATGCGCGCCGTTCCCGCCCGCCCGGCGATCAGGGCGTGGCTGGCGTGAGATGGCCGCGCTGACGACGGAACGAGATCGCCTCGTCTGGCCGGCCGGACTCGCGACGGCGTGGTCCGGCCGGAATTCCATCTGCTATGCGGGTATCAATACGGCGATGCGATGCACGCCGACCTCCTTGCTTGTATTCGTCGCTTCATCGGTCTTGCCCTTGGAGCAGGTGTACATATCACCCGTCTTGAGCTTGAATTCCTTGTCCGCTTTCTTGATCGTGAATGCACCTGAGGTAATGGTGCACACCATGTCGTTGTCCATCACGGTTTGAGGAGCATGTGCTCCGGGCTGAAACACAACGTCGATAATTGCGATGCTCTTGTAGGCGGGAATGTCTGCATTGCCGGTGCCGACCTCCACCACCCTGACACCGGGCGCAATCTCCTTGCCCTCTTTCGGGCCGTATTTCTTGATTTTTGCCGATGCCGCCAAGGGGAACAAAGGCGCTACCGCGGCGGTCGTCAGACCGAGGGCAATTGCAGACCTGCGATTCATGGTTTTCATTGCATCCTCCCGATGCTCGTCATGCATGGATATGCACGACCGGCGATATATTAGCACAAACGAATTTACTTGTATGCAAAGTGACTGTGGCGCAGGCCAGCAAGAAATGCTCCGCCGGATAATGTCGCTTCACTGTACCTTTTGCCGGAATTTCGAATGACAGGTCGAGCAATCCTGCAGGATGAGATGCAGGATATGCTCCGCCGGCAGTTTGGTCGGATCGGCTTCCTCTGGATTCGAGCGCTTGCCGAGCAGGCTGCCGCCGCCCATCGCCAGGCCGGTGCCCATGCGCATGTCATCGGTGATGACGGCCGGCGCGCTTTCGGCCTTGGCGGCCAGAGCGTCGGCCAGCGTTCCGATATGATTTGCCAGGGCCTCGAATTCCGCCCGTGACTGATCGATCTCCAGCCTGGCCTGCGAAGGCGGTCCAAGCGAGCCGCTCGGAAATTCGGCAATCAGGGCAGGGCCGGTGCGCGCGCGCAGCGTGTCCGCTGCCGCCTTGAAGGCTGCCGCGTCATAGGCTTGCCTGCGGTCGAACATGCCGGCAATGGTTTTCGCAGCCGCCGCCATCTCCTTCATCGACGCCTGGCGGGCCGCGACGATCGGTCCGCTGCCGACGGAGGCGCCCATCGTAAGGGCACAGACCAGCCACAGCAGCGCCGCTTTCACAGTCCATCTCACGGCGCCATGTCCTTGCCCCATCCATCCGTGCTCAGCCAGCGCAGCAGGGGTTCGACCTGCAGTCGGATTCTTCGGTCGTGATGCCGGTTCTCATCGGTAAATTTCCGTCGCCGGAGGTCTCCGTCTCTGAGCAGATAGACCTTCCAGCCACCGGAAGGTCAACTGATTGAGAAGGCCGATCAGCGGGCAATCAGCACAGGCTTGCAGCAAGCTGACGCAGCGTTTCCTTGACTTGGATCGCAAAAACGGGCAGCAAGGCGAGGGTGAGGGAGAGCATTCTACCGTGGCGCAGACCATGGAGTGCTCTTTTTTTCGTATCAGGCGCCGCATAATCGGTGGCTGATGGAGGGATTGGTTAACCAACTTTGTCCATCTTTTGATTCAATCGGCAACAGACGCGAAAGGTGCAGGGGGCACCAGCGAACTGTGGATGTCACGGATGCGAGGGTCGCAAGCCTGCATGCCGATTGAGAGTGGTTGTATGGCGTTTTTGCGTTTGAAAGACCGGGGCGACACTCCTGAACGGGGTTTGACTTCGAAGAGATCCGGCCAGCGCTGGGTGGTGGTGCCGGTTGTCGGCGCGGCCTTGGCGCTGTGGTCGGTGGCAACCATGGCCGGCCTCTATTCGCTCGGTACCTCGCTCACCGCAGCCTCCAACAGCCTTCCGCACAGTCTGCTTCTGCCGAACGCAGCACTTGCCGATTCGCGCCGCAGCCTCGCCAATTCGTGGGCGCCGCGGCTTTCGGCGCAAAAATCACAGGCCTCGCTGCTCAGCCAATGCGACGCCGGCTGCGCGCATGCCGCCGCGAACTTCGCGCATGACGGCAAGATGGCGCGGCTGAAGCCGGCCGCGCACGCTGTGGCCCCGAGCAGTGTCGCCTCAAACATTGCGCCAAACACCAGCGTCGCTCTCGCCACTTCGCGCGGCATGCGCTTCGACGGCGTGGTGGCCAAGGCAGAGCTGTCGCCGCAAAAGCTGGCTGCCGCCTTCGCCAAGGCCTCGAATGCGCCCTTCATGCTTGCCAGCCTTCCGGTCGCTGCCCGTTTCGCCGAAGTCCGGCTGCCCGATCAGCATGGCCCAGCCTCGGAACGCTTTGGGCCGGAAGTGGCTGAGATCGAACGCTCGTCGCGCCTGGCGCTGGCGCTGGCCAACAGCTTGCCGGAAGACGCTGACATGCTGGCCCCGCCGCCGGCCGTTGAAGCAATCGCCGGAGGGCAGGATCCTGAGCAGGCCGAAGTTCAGGTCGCTTCGCTGCCGCCGCAGGACGATCTGCCCGACAACATTGCGTTGCCGGGTTGGCGTCCACGCGCCGAAACCGCTCAGCCTGCAGAGCCTCGGCAAGCCAGCAAGCCCAGGGCAGCCAAGCCACAGACCGACGGGACGGCCGAGAGCCCCGCACCCCAGTCGCCGGGCAATTCGTCGCCGCGCTCGCCACGCAGTACTTCGGAGGTCGCCGCACTGCCTGGCGTGCCAGACAGCCAGAGCATCCAATCAAGCCGGATCAAGCCTGGCAAACGGTCGAAGACACAGGCCGGCGAGATGCTGGCCTATGCCAAGCCGGACGTCCCGGCGGGCGGTGTCGGTCGCGCCTTCAAGGATCTGTTCGCCACGCCCGGAATGGGCGGCGGCGTCGCCGTGTACGATATCTCGGCCAAGACCGTCTATATGCCGGACGGCTCGCGGCTGGAGGCCCATTCGGGGCTGGGTTCGATGGTCGACCAGCCGCGCTTCGTGCACAAGAAGAATGTCGGCCCGACGCCGCCCAACACCTATGATCTGCGACTGCGCGAATCCCGCTTCCATGGCGTCGAGGCGCTCCGTCTCACTCCCGTCAGCGGCGGCAATAAATACGGCCGCGACGGCCTGCTCGCCCACACCTACATGCTGCGCGGCGGCCGTGCGGAATCCAATGGCTGCGTCGTCTTCAAGGACTACGCCCGCTTCCTTGCCGCCTACAAGAAGGGCAAGATCAAGCGCCTCGTCGTCGTGCCGCGCCTGACCAAGCCGCTGACGCGGGTCGCTCAGGAAGGCCGGGGAGCGTAAGGCAGTAGGCAGTAGGGCCCAGGAGCGTCCATCGCCTGTTCCTTGTTTTTCTGCCCCTATTGCCTATTCCCCACTGCCTATTCCCTTTTCACCCCCAGGCAGACTATGAGTGACCCCTGCGGGTCGGCTTCACCACGAGGACATCCATGACAATACGCGCTGTCGTTTGGGGCGAGAACATCCATGAGCGGACCAATGAGGTGGTCGCAGCCCTCTATCCCGAGGGCATGCACACGACCATCGCCAAGGCGCTGAATGCCGACAAGGCGATCTCCGCCTCGACCGCCACGCTCGAGCAGCCGGAGCACGGCCTGCCGGCCGACCGTCTGGCCGAGACCGACGTGCTGGTCTGGTGGGGCCACAAGGATCATGGCGCGGTGGCCGACGAGATCGTCGAGCGCGTCGCCCGCCGCGTTTGGGAGGGGATGGGGCTGATCGTTCTCCATTCCGGCCATTTCTCGAAAATCTTCAAGCGGCTGATGGGCACGCCCTGCACGCTGAAATGGCGCGAGGCGGGCGAGCGCGAGCGGCTTTGGGTGACCAGTCCCAGCCATCCGATCGCCGAGGGCGTCGGCGAATATTTCGAGCTCGAGAATGAAGAAATGTATGGCGAGCAGTTCGCCGTGCCCGAACCTCTGGAGACCGTCTTCATCTCCTGGTTCCAGGGCGGCGAGGTGTTCCGTTCTGGGCTGACCTATCGCCGCGGCGCCGGCAATGTCTTCTACTTCCGCCCGGGCCACGAGACCTATCCGACCTATCACGACGCCAATGTGCACAAGGTGCTGCGCAATGCGGTGAAGTGGGCGCACAATCCGCAGGGCACCAAGTCGGCGATCCTCGAGGCGCCGAACGTGCCGGTCGAGAAGGCGCTGGAGCCGATCGTCGAGCGCGGCGGCAAGCTGCACGCTTCGGGCGAGGCCGGCTTCCGCTAAAGCAAAATCCAGGAAAAAAGGCGTAGCGGTTTTCCGCATGGGTTTCCTAGACCGTATCTGCGCCATATGATTGAATCGAACCAATTCGCTCGGAGTGCAGAGAATGCGGCTTTTGATACTGGGTACCGGCTGGATGGCGCAGGAGCATGCCCGCCGCTTCGGCGGTATCGACGGCGTCGAGATCGTCGGTGCTGTCGACGTCGATGAAAAGCGCGTTGGCGAATTTGCCGACGGGTTCAAGATACCGAAGCGATTCACATCGCTGGAAGACGCGCTGGCGTGGGGCGAGTTCGATGCGGTCGCCAACGTCACGCCCGACCGCATTCACCACCCGACCACCATGGCGCTGATCGCGGCCGGCAAGCCGGTGCTGTGCGAAAAGCCGCTGGCCGAAGACTTCGGCAAGGCAAGCGAGATGGCCAAAGCGGCTGAGGCCGCCGGCATCGTCAACATGGTCAATCTCACCTATCGCAATGTCGCTGCCTTGCAGAAGGCGCGGCAGATGGTGCTGGCCGGCGAGATCGGCACCGTCCGCCACGTCGAGTCCTCCTATCTACAGAGCTGGCTGGTCTCGAAATTCTGGGGCGACTGGCGCACCGACCCGAAATGGCTGTGGCGGCTGTCGCGCGACCACGGCTCCAACGGCGTGCTCGGCGATGTCGGCATCCACATCCTCGATTTCGCCAGCTATGGCGCCGCACTCGATGTCGACCACGTGTTTTGCCGGCTGCGCACCTTCGACAAGGCGCCAGGCAACCGTATCGGCGAATACGACCTCGACGCCAATGACAGCTTCGCCATGACGCTGGATTTCTCCAACGGCGCCTTTGGCGTCGTTCACGCCAGCCGCTGGGCGACCGGCCACATCAACGAATTGCGCCTGCGCATCTATGGCGACAAGGGCGGCATCGAAGTCGTGCACAATCTCGAGGGTTCGGAACTGAAGGCGTGTGTCGGCGGGGGTATCGAGAACGCCAAATGGCAGGTGCTCGACGCCGGCACGGTGCCGACCAATTACCAGCGCTTCGTCGATGCGGTTCGCAGCGGCGTGCAGGCCGAGCCTTCATTCCACCATGCCGCCGAACTGCAGAAGGTGCTGGATCTGGCCATGGTTTCGGAACAGAAGCGGACGGAACTGAGGGCCAGCGCCGATACGCAGTGATGTGAAGGGGAGGAAGAAACAATGGTCACGCGCCGCGCGCAATGTCTCTGCGGCCAGCTTTCAGCCGTCTGTTCGGGCGAGCCGGTGCGCATCTCGGTCTGCCATTGCCTCGACTGCAAGCGCCGCACCGGCAGCGCCTTCAGCTACAATGTCCGGTTTGCGCAAGCTGATGTATCGATCGAGGGACGGGCGAAGCAGTTCACGCGCACCGGCGACGAGGGCGGCCGCGTCATCTACAATTTCTGCCCGGAGTGCGGCGCCGCCGTCCACTATCGCATCGACACGCAGCCCGGTGTGATCGCCATTCCCGTCGGCGCCTTCGCCGACCCGTCGTTCCCGCCGCCCTTCCAGTCTTTTTACCACGAAAGCCGTCGCTGTGAGTGGGTCGAGATCAATGCCGAGCCGCTGGCGACGTTCGACTGAAGGCCGCTTTTTGGATACCCGGAACCGTCCGCACGCTCCGCGCCTTCAAGAGGGCATCGCCCCTGATTGCCATTGCCGGGCCGTTAGCCACCGCGCTCGGCTGCCCCATGAATAGGCATAAGTCAAGACGAATCCGGCTTGCGGCCCGATTGCTGACATGCTTACCTGACGGCATGTGTTCAATGGGGGTATATGGATGGCTAAGGAATCTTCGAATTCCGCTTCTTCAGAAAAGAAGGCGGACGTAAATCTGATAGGTAACACAGAAGGAAACGGGCTGAACTTCATGGGAGTTCAGGCCCGCGAAAACGGAACCGCCGGCGACGCCGTCGGTGTCGACAAGATCCGTGACCTGCTCTTCGGCAACCAGATGCAGGACTATGACCGCCGTTTTTCCAAGCTTGAAGAACGGGTGTTGCAGCGCTTCAAGGATGTCGAGTCCGAGGCCAAGCGCAATCTCGAAATGTACGAGTCGAATGCAAAGAAGCAGATCGATTCGCTTGCAGGGCAATTGCGGAGCGAAAAAGATTCACGAGCCGATGCCGACAAGGAGATCGACCGGAATCTTCGCGAGCAAAACCAGGCTCTTGAAAAGCAGGTGCGCACGTTGTCGGATCAGTTGAGCGCGCTCGAGCGCGACGTTTCGGACCGGATAAATCGAAACGATCATTTGCTGCGTGAGGAAATCAAGCAGAAGAATGAAGGCGTTCAGATGCTGATCGAGAAGATGTTTGCCGACCTCAGCAACGTCAAGACCGACCGAAATCTTTTGGCTGGCCTGTTTGTCGAGGTTGCAAAATGTCTCAATCAGGATCCCGTCGGGAGCAAGAGCAACTCGGACCGCAGCTGGAAAGTGAGTTGATGGGACCTTGACGTCCACCGTCGACCCATTCAACCTTCCGCAAAGAACAGCCTCGAACGATACAGAGATTGATCGCGAGGCTCTGGCTCGTCTTTTGATCGAAATTGCCCGGAACGTTGATCCGGACTACCGTGCGCAGTTCGAGGCGGTTCCCACCGCCGATCCGCGCATGGAAACGCTGCGGCAGTTGCTGGTCAGCCGCGAAATCTCGGAGCTTTCACGCGTTACGCATCTGCTCGACGAACCCGAGCAGCTTGCGGCGGCCGTGGGCGACGTTCTTCCCAGTGCTGCCGGACGAGCGCCTTACGCGCAACTCGGCGAGGCGCTTGCGCCAGCTGTCGAACGGGCTGTGCAACGGTCGATCCAGAAGAGCCCGCGCACGCTGACGGACATATTGTACCCGGTGTTTCTGCCGGCAATTCGCAAGTCGATCGGGGAAAAGATCGACCAGACCTTTCAGTCGCTGAATGAAACTCTAAGGCACATATTCACCTGGCACGGGCTCAAGTGGAGACTTGAAGCCTGGAGAACAGGGGCAAGCTTCTCGGCAGTTGTTCTGAAGCATTCCCTTGTCTACCGTGTGGAACATGCCTTTCTCATTCATCGGAATTCCGGCCTTTTGATAGCGCATGTAACTGCCGACAATGCGACGAGCGAAGATCCTCAGCTCATTTCTTCGATGCTCAGTGCGATTCAGGATTTTGTAAAAGACTCATTTAACGAGAAAGAGCAGAGCGGCCTGGACACAATCCGTTTCGGCGAGCTTCGTCTCTGGTCGGAAGTTGGACCGTTTGCGACACTGGTTTCGGTGATCCGGGGAAATCCGCCGGAGGAATTGCATGAAATCGTTCGCGATGTGTTGCTTCGCATCCATGAGCAATCCTCAGAGGCTTTAGAGCAGTTCGACGGCGACGGTTCGCAGCTGGCCTCCGTAGAGGCGCAGTTGCAGACCTGCGTCGAGCTCAAGCAAGAGGAATCAAACGACGGATTTCCGTGGCTGGTGGCGGCCGTTGCCCTGTTGCTCTTGAGTCTGGCAGGCGGTTGGTACTTTCTTTCCTGGCAATCAGCGCAGCGCTGGCAGGCTTATGTGTCGCGCTGGCAGGCTTACGTGTCGCGAGTGGAGGCCCAGCCGGGCATCATCGTTGCCGAACAGCAGGTACGCGATGGCCAGTTCTATATTGCCGGCCTGAGGGACCCGCTTGCCGTCGACCCGCAGTCGCTGTTGTCAGGCACGGGAGTCGATCCGGCCGGGGTTCATCCGCAATGGCAATTTTATCAGAGCCTTGAGCCGGAGTTCGTGCTGAAGCGGCTGACGGCGTCGCTGGCTCCGCCGGATTCAGTGCGACTTTCGATTGTCGATGGCCGCATCGTCGCCGAGGGTGAGGCTCCCGACACCTGGATCAGCCGGGCGCGCGCGGCGGCCCAGCAGCTTTCGGCAGGCGGGCCGGTCTTCGATATCTCGGGGGTTCGTGACGTAAGCCCCCAAGTGCGCGAGGCGGAGCGCTGGCACGCCTATGTGTCGCGACTGGAGACCCAGCCGGGCATCATCGTTGCAGACCAAAAGATAAGCGACGGCCAATTCTATATTGCCGGCCTGCGAGACCCGCTTGGCGCCGATCCGCAGTCGCTGTTGTCGGGAACAGAGGTCGATCCCGCCCGGGTTCATGCGCAGTGGCAGTTCTATCAGAGCCTTGAGCCGGAGTTCGTGCTGAAGCGGCTGACGGCGTCACTGTATCCGCCGGAAACAGTACGACTTTCGATCGTCGATGATCGCATCGTTGCCGAGGGTGAGGCTCCCGACACCTGGATCGATCGCGCGCGCGCGGCGGCCCGGCAGCTTTCGGCAGGCGGACCCGAATTCGACATCTCCAAGGTTCGTGACGTGAGCCCCGAAGCACGCGCGGCGGAGCACTGGCAGTATTATGTGTCGCGACTTGAGGCCCAACCGGGAATCATCGTCGCCCAACAAACGGCGAGGGGCGGACATTTCTATATTTCCGGCTTGAGAGACCCGCTTGCCGCCGACCCGCAAGCCCTGCTGTCCGGAACGGACGTTGATCCTGCCCGCGTTCATGCACAGTGGCAATTCTATCAGAGCCTTGATCCGAAGTTTGTGGTGAAGCGGCTGACGGCGGCGCTGTCCCCGCCGAAAACCGTTCAGCTCTCGATCATCCAGGGTCGCATTGTGGCCGTGGGTGAGGCTCCTGCCGGCTGGATCAACCGCGCGCGGGCCGCCGCTGAACAACTTTCGGCGGACGGAGTGGTTCTGGATGTCTCGCAGCTGCGTGAGCTGAACCTCGCAGAACTTAATCATTTGAGGCAGGCGATCCAGACGACCGATATTTTCTTCTCTTCCGGCAAGGTTGTGCCGGGACCGGAGCAGACGCCGGTTCTCGACAGGTTGGCGGATCAAATAAAGGAATTCGCCCAGAGTGCCCGCAATTCCGGCGTAACGGCGCGGTTCATGTTGACCGGGCATTCGGACACCACGGGCCGTGAGACGGCCAACGCGTCGATCAGCGCCGCCCGCGCCGAGACAGTTCGTGCGCTTCTCAACAAGCGCGGCGTTGCTCCCGAACTGCTGCTGGTTCGGGGCGCGGGCACTTTTGAGCCGGCTGTACCTGAAAACAGTCTAACCGGTAGCTCCACCAATCGCCGGGTTTCGATTACGGTAAACCTGGACTAGCGGAGCCCAACATGTTGCAAAAAAAGATCTGCATGCTGGGCGGCTTCGCCGTCGGAAAGACGAGTCTGGTCCGCAGGTTTGTGCAGAGCATCTTCTCAGAAACCTACTTGACCACCGTCGGAGTGAAAATCGACAAGAAAAGCGTCGCGCTCCCGGACAAAACCGTGGATCTGATTTTGTGGGATTTGGCCGGCGAGGACGATATCGGCTCATTCCGCGTCAGCTATGTTCGAGGTGCAACCGGGCTCGTGCTAGTCGTCGATGGAACCCGCGCTGCTACTCTTGCCGTGGCACTCACGCTGCGCGAACGGGTCGAGGCCGAATTCGGCGCCATGCCGTTCGTATTGCTGTTCAACAAGTCCGATCTGGCCGATCGGTGGGCGATATCGGATGGTGAGATCAACGAGTTGAGGCAACGTGGATGGCAAATCTATCTAACAAGTGCGCTTTCGGGCGAGCAGGTCGATGACGCCTTTCGTCAACTTGCCTTGATGGTCACCAAATAGACCATGCATGAATTGCCAAAAGAAGTCAGAAATTGGTTTTTCAATTTCTTCTTCGACGGGCACGCTGTCGCTTATCTGAAAATCGACGCTGAGCTTTGCATAGCTGCCAAGGGCGGTAATGTTGAACATTACGGGCTGTCATCGCTTCGCATCGGCAAGCCTGTTGCGGAGCAGCTTGAATTCATGGAAGGTTTGCTGCCTTGCCCGGAGCTTCCGTTTCGCATGGATATGGTTGAACTGCCCGGCGGGCGTGTCGCCGACCTCCATTTTTTTGCTGACAATGCGTTCGTGTGGCTGCTTTTTCTGGACGCCACTGCCGAACGAGACAACAGGCAGCGGCTTCAACAGAAGGCCTATGAAATGACGCTCCTGCAAGAGAGGGAGCGTCAACTCAACGAAAAATTGCAATCGACGAACGAGGCGTTGAGGAAGAGCCAGGAGGGATTGGCGCGTGAATATCAGCGCGCCGAAAACCTGCTCCTCAACATTCTCCCGGCCTCGATCGCGGAGCGATTGAAAGCGCAAAAGAAAATTGCCGACAACCACGCAGAGGTGAGTGTGCTTTTTGCCGACATCGTCGGTTTTACGGAACGAGCGCGCAGCGTCGGAGCGGTGACGACGCTCGCTATTTTAAACTACTTCTTCAAGGCGGCGGATCGGCTCTCTGAGCGATACGGCTGCGAAAAGATCAAAACAATTGGCGATTGTGTGATGGTGGTCGCCGGCCTGCCCACGGCGCGATCCGATCATGCAAAGGCCCTCACGCGCTATGCGATTGAGCTGCGCAAAGCGGTCAAGCGGGAACGCTTCGCAGGAGAACCGATAAGGCTGAGAATTGGAATTCACTCAGGACCGATCGTCGCCGGCGTCATAGGCAAGAGGCGGTTCGCCTATGACCTGTGGGGTGAGACCGTTAATCTCGCCTCACGTATTCAAACGTCCGCGGAGCCCGATGAAATCCGTATTTCCGATGCAACTTGCCAACTGCTTGGACCGAAATTTGCTTGCGACCCACTCGAGGAAACGGAATTGCGCGGTGCGGGTCGCGTGCGAATGTGGCGGCTCCCGAGCTGATCCGTCGCCTGCGGTGCGACCGTGGAGCGCCGGTAGCGACGCCCGAAAGCCATTGGGTGACCTGATCTTGCGATCGCAAAGCACCCTTTGCGCTTGCCCGGAAGGCCTCTATTCTGGAGCACAGTGGCCGCTGGTGGGATAGAATGTCGGTACTGCCTTTTCTGAGAATCTACGCACCGCTAAATGCGGTGCTGGCTGCGCCTGGGCTTCTGGCGGTGGCTGCGCTCACGATGCCCGACATGTCCGGACGAAGCAGACTGCTTCTGGCTGCCGTGCTCGCTGTAATTTGGGCCGCCTATCTTCTGCAGATGGCCGAGACCCTGCTCAAGCGCTGGGCGGGAGACCTCAGGGACAGGACGCCGGCAATCGCGATCGATGTGCTCGCGGTTTTGGTTCCAGTCGCCGCATTTCTGCTCGACGGCACGCCCGACCGGAGCCTCTACTGTGCTGTCTGGCTGCTGAAGCCGCTGCGCGACTCGACCTTCTTCCCGCTGCTTGGCAGGGTTCTGGCCAACGAAGCGCGCAACCTGGTCGGCGTCACCACGGTCTTCGGCCTGGTTCTGTTCGGTGTCGCACTCGCGGCCTATGTCATCGAGCGCGACGTCCAACCGGAAAAGTTCGGCAGCATCCCCGAGACAATGTGGTGGGCGGTGGTCACGCTGTCCACTACCGGCTATGGCGACGACATTCCGCAAAGCTTCGCCGGCCGCGTCCTTGCCGGGGCTGTCATGATGTGTGGCATCGGCATCTTCGGGCTCTGGGCCGGCATTCTTGCCTCCGGCTTTTATCAAGAAGTCCGTCGCGAGGATTTCGTCCGCAATTGGCAATTGATTGCCGGCGTTCCGTTGTTTCAGAAGCTTGGCCCGGCCACGCTGGTCGAGATCGTGCGCGCGTTAAGACCCCGCACGGTGCCGGCGGGCGCCGTGATCTGCCGCAGCGGCGAGACCGGCGATCGGATGTTCTTCGTCGTGGAGGGCCGCGTCAGCGTCGCGACGCCGAACCCGGTGGAGCTTGGCCCTGGCGCCTTCTTCGGCGAGATGGCGCTGATCAGCGGCGAACCGCGTATGGCGACCGTCACTGCCGCAACTTCTGTCTCACTCCTGTCGCTGCACGCGGCGGATTTCCAGATGCTGTGCAGCAGCAGCCCGGAAATTGCGGAAATCATCCGCAGGACAGCGCTCGAGCGGCGCGGCGCGGCGCCGGTGGCTTGACCGTACAGCCGACGGTGGCCCGGCTGGAACTGGATGGTACGGCTCTATCGACCACGCGCGAAGGTTCTGGACGGCACGTGGAAGGTCCCAGAGGCGTAGCCGGAGACCTAAACGTAGCCGATCCACTCTACCGGCGGCTCGTTGTTTGGCGCTGTGCGTCGACAGTTCCTGCCCCGCGGCCTTTCGGACGACCGGCTTTGGCTAAACTCTAATGCCTTAGAATCTTGCTTAGAAAAGCCCGGCTGCGGTCGGTCTTCGGGTCGGAGAAAAACGCTTCCGGCGTGCCGCTTTCGACGATGGCGCCGGCGTCCATGAACACCACGCGCTGCGCCACCTTGCGGGCAAAGCCCATTTCGTGCGTTACCACCATCATGGTCATGCCTTCCTCGGCCACCGCGACCATGACGTCGAGCACTTCGGAAATCATCTCGGGATCGAGCGCCGAGGTCGGTTCGTCAAACAGCATGATCTTGGGGCGCATGCCGAGGCAGCGCGCGATGGCCACACGCTGCTGCTGGCCGCCGGACAGCTGTGACGGGTAGGCGTTGACCTTGTCGGCGAGGCCGACCTTGGCCAGCAAGTCGCGCCCGGCCTGCTCGGCCTCGGCGCGGGGGATCTTGCGCACATGGATCGGCGCCAGCGTGACGTTTTCCAGCGCCGTCTTGTGCGGGTAGAGGTTGAACGACTGGAAGACGAAGCCGATCTCGGTGCGCAGCTGCGTCATGTTGGTGGCGGGGTCGCCGAGGCGCTGGCCGTCGACGACGAGGTCGCCATCCTTGATCGCTTCCAGGCCGTTGATGCAGCGGATCAGCGTCGACTTGCCCGAACCACTTGGGCCGCAGACGACGACCACTTCGCGCGGCTCGACGCTGAGCGTGATGTCCTTCAGCACATTGAGCGAGCCGAACCATTTGTTGACGCCGCGAAAGTCGATCATGCCCGTTTTGGTCAGGTTTGTCTTGGTCGGGCTTGGATTGGTCATGGCGGTCAGCCCTTTGGGTTCGATGTCACAGCTGCACCTCGCCATGCGCCGCGCCCATGCGGCGCTCCAGCCGGCGGGCGAGCATGATCAGCGGATAGCAGACGACGAAATAGCCGACGCCGACCAGGAAGAAGACCAGCAGGCCGTTGGGCACACGCTGCACCACAAGCCAGCCGACGCGGGTGAGGTCGGTCAGCCCGATCGCCGAGACGACGGAGGAATCCTTGATCAACAGTACATATTGCCCGACCAGCGGCGGCAGCACGATGCGCATCGCCTGCGGCAGCACCACCTGGCGCATGCGTTGCCAGCGCGACAGGCCAGACGCCAGAGCTGCCTCAACCTGGCCGGTCGGCACCGAGCGGATGCCGGCGGCGACGATCTCGCAGATGAAGCACGCGGCGAGGTTGGTGAGCGCGATGATGCCGGCCGTGAAGGCATCGAGCTCGATGCCGAATTCCGGCAGGATGAAGAAGATCAGAAAGATCTGCACCAGAAACGGCGTGCCGCGGATCAGGTCGACCCAGGCGCCGATCACGCTCGAGATCAGCCGGTTGCCGCCGGTGCGCAATATGCCGAGGCCGAAACCAAGCAGCGTGCCCAGCACCAGGCTGATCGCCGACAGCATCACGGTCATCCCGAGGCCGCGCAAGGCGAGGGGGTAGCTGCCGGCCAGGCTTTGCAGCTGTTGCCAGATCATGTGCTGCTCCTTGCCGGCTGCAGACCGAGCCAGCGACTGGACAGCCCCGCCAGTCCTTTGAGGCCGTAATAGAGCAGCAGATAGAAAGCGGCGATGGTGATGAAACCTTCGGCCGGCATGAAGCGGTCGGACGCCAGCAACTGGCCGGCGCGCGTCAGTTCGGAAACCGAGATCAGCGACAACAGCGCGGAATCCTTGACCAGCACGATCGCCTGGCCGAGCAGCGGCGGGATCGTCACCTTGAACGCCTGCGGCAGGATGACCAGGCGCATGCGCTGGACATAGGTCATTCCCGAGGCAACCCCGGCCTCGACCTGGCCGCGCGGGATCGACAGGATGCCGGCGCGGATGATTTCCGCGACATAGGCGCCGCTGTTCAGCGACAGAGCGATGATGCCTACGACCAGCTCGGGCAGGACGAAGCCGAGACGCGGCAGGCCGAAATAGAGGAAGTAGAGCTGCGCCAGCAACGGCGTGGCGCGCACGGCATCGATATAGCCCTTGGCCAGCACGCGAAACAGCTGGCCGCGCTGCAGGTTCATGGCGGCGAGCACGATGCCGACGGCCAGCGCGCCCGCAAAAGACAGCGCCGACAGCCATACGGTCGTGATCAGACCCTGCCCGAACAGCGGCAGATATTCGATGATGGTGCGGAAGCTGAAATTTTCGAGCATGGCGGTGAATTGTGAATGGTAATGGGCAGTAGTGAGTAGTGAGTGGTGAGCAGTGAAGGGCGTCCGGAATGGCCATTCACCATTCACCATTCACCATTCACTACTTCCTACTCACTACTCCCTGCTTACCTCTGTTTAGTGATCCTTCTTCCAGGCGTCAGAATTGACCCAGTAGTCGAGGTTCTTCTGCAGGCGGCCGTCGATGCTGACCTGGTTGAGGAACAGGTTCATCCAGATCAACAGATCCGGCTCGTCGTAGCGGGTGGCGAAGGCAAGCGGCTCCTTCGACAACAGGTCCGGCATGATGGTGAATGTGCCGGCGGGATAGGCTGTCGACTGACCCTTGACCGCAGAGACGTCGTTGACGCCGCAATCGGCTTGGCCGTTGTTGACCGCGTCGAGCAGCAGCGGGCCGCCGCCCTTGTAGCTCTTGATGTCGGCATCCGGGAAGGCGTTCTTGGCTTCCTTTTCGCCGGTGGCGCCCAACAGCACGGCGATCTTGGTGCCCTTGGCCTTGCAGTCCTCGGTTGTCTTGAACTTGCTGTCGGCCTTGGTGAAGACGGTGCTGCCGGTATACATGTAAGGTGTGGTGAAGGCGACCTTCATGCCGCGCGCCAGCGTCGGCGTCATGTCGGCGACGAGCAGGTCGGCCTTGCCCGAAAGCAGCGCCGGGATCAGCCCGTCCCAATCATAGTCGAGGAAGGTGATCTTGACACCCATTTCCTTGGCCATCAGTTCGGCGAGTTCGACCGAACTGCCGGTGCGCTCGCCGGCCGCGCCGACCAGCGAGAAGGGAGGTCCTTGCGTCTGTACCGCGACGCGCAGTTCGCCGCGCTTGGTGATCTCGTCGAGCGTTCCGGCACTGGCAGCAGCGGTCAGGCCCGCAAGCGCAAGTCCGGCGATGAAAAGCTTGGCAATCTTCATTTGGCATTCCTCCTGTTATCGTTGTTGTTCCACTTTGTTATTCCACCCTTTTGGGTGTTTTTTGAGCGGCGGCACCGTTTGCCGGCGGCAGCCACCGTTCGAAAATCCTCAGTCCCAGGCCACCGTCTCGGCAACCTTGATGCCACGCCTGGCCAGCTCGTCGAAGAACGGCCCGTCCGGCACATGCAGCAGCGGGTTCAAAAGCCCTGGTGTGGCGATCTCGCGCCGCGCCAGCATCTGCGCCACGATGCTGGCGGGATAGCCGACGCCAAGGCTCATGCCGAACAGGCCTGATGCCAGGTCGCGTTCGATGATCAGGTCCGACGTAACCGTTTTGGCGCGACCGCCCTCGAGACCGGAAAAGACATTGCGCATCACGCAAAGGTCCTTCTCGTCAGCGCCATACTGCAATTGCGGGCCGAGCAGCCGGCCGAGAAATTCGCGGGGGCTGGCGCCGGTGCCGGGCACCTTGTCTTCGGAGAGGAAGCCGAGTTCCTTCAGCGGCGCCCAGAACGCCGACCATCCCGGCCAGCGCAGTGTATAGCGGCCCGAGCGTTGCAATCCCTTGGCGGCCGCCAGCATCTCGACATAGTGCAGCGCGTCGCCATTGGGGAAAGCTTCCAGCCGGCCGAGGCCCGCGACCTCGATCTCGTGGATGAAGGCATTGTCGTGCTGCCGCCCGGCCGGCACTTCGACGCGCTTGCCATGCTCGATCATCACGCTGTCGCGGTTCTGGCTGACCAGAACCATGTCGAAATTCCAGCTCACCTTGTAGCAGAGCGGCTTCGCCATCGCCTTCGGTTCGGGGATGCCGCCGCAATAGGAATCGATCGAGGAGATCCTAGAGAACTGCTTTGCGGCGCGCGCGTAGAGCACGAGGTCGATGCCGGGATCGAGCCCGCATTCGGTCATGATCGAAACGCCGGCCTGTTCAGCCTCCGCCGCCAGATCGGCAATCGCCTTGCCGTAATTGGTGGTGACCAGCGGCGTGCGCGTTGCGATCGCGGCCTGCACCGCCTCGCGCATCAATGGCTGTGGCAACAGATCGATGGCGGCGTCGACATCCGCCAGCACGGTGGCAAGTGCCGGGCCGATGGGGCCTTCGGGCACGACGAAACGCACGCGGGAAAGGTCGGTCAGCCCGGCAAGCCGGGCAGGGCCGTCGGCCGACGTATCGACGCAGACGACTTCCTCGACACCGGCGCTGGCGACGAGATCGGCGATGGCCGCCCGTCCCTGCAGGCCGAGGCCGCCGAGAACAGCTATTCTCATGCCGGCTCCTTGCGCGACGGTGTTTCTTCCGACCAGCAGCCTTCGGGAAGGCTGACCCATTTGTTGCATGAAGCCATGACGACGAAGGTTTCGCTGCGCACGACTTCGCCGGGAATGCCGGCGCCCGGAATCAATTCGCTGGTGATGCGGTAGAGGTCGGCGACATCGCCGGCGACGGTCACGTCGACGATGATGTCGAAGCGCCCGGTAACCACCGAGGCCGAGTTGACGAAAGGCAGTTCGGCAATGCGTTGCGCCAGCTCCCGGGCGCGGCCACGTCCCTGAGCGTTGATGCCGACAATGGCCGAGATCAGCTCGGGGCGTTCGGTCAGATTGAGCAGCCCGACGATCTTCAAGAGGTTGCGGTCGAGCAGATTGCGCAACCTTGAGCGCACTGTCGGCACCGAGATCGCCATCGTCTCGGCGAGCCGGTTGATGCCGGGCTGGGCATCCTGCGACAACAGCTTTACCAGCCGTCGATCGGTTTGATCGAGATGCTCACGCAAAAGGCAAGGCTTTCATAAAGGGAAAGAAACGATCGGATTTTCTTTCGGATATGAAAAATACCTTATGGGGAATTTTTAACAGCAGCAAGAGCTATGTCATCCCTCTGTGTCCCTTCCGTGTGCGTTCGGGCAAGACAGGATGCATGTCGTCCCAAAACCGCTGCGCATTTTGGGGCAGTCGAGGATGTGCGCGACAGCACTAGGCGACGGAGTGCGAAGACGATCTTGCCGCCGCCGTGGTCGCTTGAACGCGACGCGAGGTCGTAGTGAGCAACGCACCCGCATAACAGGCCGACCAAGTTGCGGCGTAGCCGCAACTCACGCCTTCACCTGATAAGCGGAGAGGCTCATTCGCGACATGGCCAAAAGCGGCCTTTCAATAAAACTATAACTCGCCAGGGACACGGCGATGCAGGCGGTGACAATAGCTATGCCTGCAAGCCATGGTGACACATTGGCGGTTGCAACGACAGGAGCGATCGCGAGCAGCACGATAGGATGGGTCAGATAGAGAGAGTAGGAAGCATCTCCCAGCCTTGCCAGCACGCGAGGAGCAAAAAGTCGGAAGTAGCTCTCCAGGCTGATGCAACCCGCGACAAGGATCAGCGCCGGGATACCTTGAGCAAGGGTTCGCGGCAAGTTGAAGCCAAGTACCATCACCAGTGTGGACACAATAGCGAACCCGACAGCCGAGACACCCAGGAAAGCGGGCAAACGCAGCAGTCTGCCGACCAGATGGCCGACAGCCATGCCGGCAAGGAACTCAAACAGGATTGGCGTGGTATAGAAAAACAGCACAGTGTCGGCGGCGGGTTTGAAGATAATGCGTGCGGCTACGGCGATTGCAAAGACAACGCCAATCGTGGCCATTTGCGTCAGCGCACCAAAACCCATAGTCGCCGCGAACAGAATATAAAACAGGATTTCCAGATTGAGCGTCCAACCCACGCCAAGCACTGGCTGGACATAGCCTGTGGCCGTATCGAGATAGGGCACGAAAAGCAGGCTATTGGTAATCTGCTCAAAGGACACTCCACGACCGGCAAACAGCCAAAGTGCGGCGACCATGAGGAAGGTCATGACCCAATAGAACGGAACGACGCGCGTGAACCGCTGCATCAAAAAAGCACGGTGGTCGCGATGTCTGTTCTCCGTCGAGAGAACCATGACAAAACCGCTGATGACGAAAAACAGGTCGACGCCGCTGTTTAGAATGGGAATAGGCAAATCGAGCACGCCTAGTGCGGCCGGAAGATGATAGATAACAACCATTAGGGCTGCTAGCCCCCGCAGGGTCTGTATCGATGTATATTGTTGAATCCGACGCGGCGCAGCGTGATCATTATCCGGAATGACGTTCATTAAAAAATGTCCCCGATGCCGGAGAATATTAACACAGATGAGATCGTTGATGCGACGATTAACTGCCGGTTTAATTAATACATAAAATTTGAATAGCTTTCACCGACTTTCGCGGCCCGGGCCTTGCGATCGCCATCGTCTCGGCGATGCCTTGGCGCGCTGCTTGTATGCGCTATCGCCCGGCCTGGAAGATCGCCACCGCTGCCGCCGTCAGCGCGGCATTGCCGGCCGCAACCGTGCCATCCGGCAGATGCTTCCCATCCTCCAGCCCGACGCGCGTCGACCAGTCGCGATCCGCGGCACGGCGCACGAACGGCCACACCGTCGCGTTCTCGCCATGCAGCAGGATGGCACGGCAAATGCCGGCGCGCTCCAGGACCTGTTCGATGCCGTCGGCGACCGCAAAAGCCTCGTCTAGCGTCTGCTCGGAAATCTCGATCAGCACGCGCAGCACGCGCCCGCCATGGTCGAGGCCGACCAGCCGCTCGGCGTCGGCGACCGAGGCCAGACCCGCCTCGATGCCGATGCCGCGCTGGCGCAGGCTCTCCATGACGATGGGTGCCTCCGCCTCGCTGAGATTGACAGAGGCATAGTCCGGCAATTCGCGCCAGCCGGCGATGGCGACCAGCGTGCTTGTATCGTCATTCTCGATCCAGGCGCCGGTAGAAACGCCGATCAGCGTGCCGGGGCAGGCGCGGCGCAGCGCCGCGATCGTCGGGTCCATCGCTTCCGGCGCAAGGCTCTCGCGGCGGTCCGCGCCGCGGGCATGGACGTGCAGCTCAGCTGCGCCGGTGGCAACAGAGGCCGCGCCATCGCGCGCCATGGCTTCGGCGTCGAGCGGCAGCGTGGGGTGAAAATCGGCGGCGCGCGCGCCGTTGATGCAGGTCTGGACGATCATGGCTCTCGCGATCCTGTTGCCGATGGGCGAGCCTAGCAAAGGGCAGGGTGGAGAGGAAACGGGCGCGGTAAAGACTGCTGACAGTGTGTCGCGCCAAACCTGGGCAATGCCGAGTTCCTTCGCACCCCCTCTGGCCTGCCGGCCATCTCCCCCTCAAGGGGAGAGATCAGCTGCGCCTACGGCGTCGCAACGTTGGAGACTGGCGAAGGCAGAGGTGAGGTCCAATCTCCCCCCTTGACGGGGAGATGCCCGGTAGGGCAGAGGGGGGTGTCTCGCGGAAACCTCAGGTGGTGTTCGGCGTCGCCGCGCCCATCATCGCTACGATCAGCACCGAAGCACCCCGGCCTCCCTTTCAATCGCCGTCCTCGCTCCAGATCAGCCGTAACAGCCGCAGCAGTGTTGCCCGATCTTTTTTCGTCAGCCGTTGCAGGAACCGGTCCTCGTGGTTGCGCACTTTGAGCCGCCATGCCGGCATGGCGGCTTTGGCTGCCTTGGTCAGAGCGAGCACCTGCACGCGCCTGTCCTGCGCATGGTCATTACGCTCGACCAGCCCGCGCTCCTCGAGTTCGGCCAGCAGCGGCGCCATGTTGGCGCTTTTCATGCCGAGCCGGCGGCAAAGCTCGGCGGCGCTGATGCCGGGCCGTTCGTCGATCAGCGCCAGCATGCCGTAGGTGACCGGGCGCAGTGAGGCATCGGCCATCTCGGCGGTGAAATCATTGAGCGCCAGGGTCGAAGCTCGCCGCAGATTGTAGCCGATCTGTGCGTCGAGCCTGTCTTCAGGCGCCACCCTAGCCACCTTGCCGCTGCGGTCCGATGTCTCGTCCATGCTGCAACCGATCGCTGCGACCAAGGTTCTTGTCAAGCAAAAAAGACTATGCAACATAGCAATTCTAAAAGCTATGTCACATAGCGATTGATGCAGGGGAAGAGCACAACTCTTCTCCCCGCCACACAGGAACGCAAGCCGGAGGAGAGTTGCCATGACCGAAGAGACCGTTGCCTTCGACATCGAGGATGGCATCGCCTGGGTGCGCTTCAACCGGCCTGAAAAACGAAATTGCATGAACCCGGCGCTCAACCGGCGCATGATGGAGGTGCTCGACCAGCTGGAATACCGCGATGATGTCGGCGTGCTGGTGCTGTCGGGCGAGGGCAGTGCGTGGTCGGCGGGCATGGACCTCAAGGAGTATTTTCGCGAGACCGAGGCCAAGGGGCTGGGCGCCGTCCGCAAGGCGCAAGGCGAGGCCTATGGCTGGTGGCGGCGGCTGCGCTGGTATCGCAAGCCGACCATTGCCATGGTCAATGGCTGGTGCTTTGGCGGCGGCTACGGCCCGCTGTTTGCCTGCGACCTCGCTTTCGCCGCCGACGAGGCGCAGTTCGCTCTGTCGGAGATCAACTGGGGTATCCTGCCCGGCGGCGGCGCCACCAAGGTGGTGGTCGATCTCCTGTCGATGCGCGACGCCATGTACCACGCGCTGACCGGCGAGTTGATCGACGGCAGGAAGGCGGCGGCCTGGAAGCTGGTCAATGAAAGCCTGCCGCTGGCGGAGTTGAAGCCACGAGTTACCGAGGTGGCGAACATCCTGCTGAAGAAAAACCCGGTGGCGCTGAAGGCGACAAAGGACGCCATCCGCCGCGTCGGCGAGATGACCTATGACAATGCCGAGGACTATCTGGTGCGCGCGCAGGAAGCGGCCAATTCCTACGACAATGACGGCCGCAAGGAAGGCATCCGCCAGTTCATCGACGAAAAGAGCTACAAGCCCGGGCTCGGCGCCTATGACAAGGCGAGGTGATCAGCCAATATCCAATCGGGGAGGAGAAGCGAGATGCCGGCCTGGACGACTTCAGACCCCGTGGCGCTGCACGCGGGCGCGCAGCCGCAGCGCGTCGCCTGCGTCGATCTCGCATCCGGGCGGCGCTGGACTTACCGTACGCTCGACGAGGCCATCCAGCGCGCCATGGCTGTGCTGGAAGACTACGGCATCGAGCCGGGACAACGCATCGCGACGCTCGCCCGCAACAGCGCCGATCTACTCATCGCGCAGCAGGCCGCCATGCGGCTCGGCGCCATCTTCGTGCCGGTCAACTGGCGCCTTTCCGCCGTCGAGCAGCAGACGGTCCTGGCCGATTGCGAGCCGGTGCTGCTGCTGCACGACGCGGCGCTGATTACGGCGCTGCCAAAAGGCTGTGTACCTGTGGAGGTCAGGGCCTTTGCCGCGGCGGCCGAAGCGCAAGCGCCCGCGCTACGACGCGCTCTGCCGGCGGGCGATGTACCGTCGATCATCCTCTACACCTCCGGCACATCGGGCCGGCCCAAGGGTGTCATCCTGACCGAGGCCAATGCGTTCGCCACCGCGGTCAACTTCGGCGTGCTCGGCCGCGTCGGCAATTCCAGCATCTTCCTCTGCGACGCGCCGATGTTCCATGTCATCGGCCTTATCACCAGCCTGCGTCCGCCCTTGCTGCAGGGCGGCACCGTGCTGATCTCGCCCGGCTTCGAGGCCGGTCTCACCAACCGCCGTCTGGCAGACCCGGACCTCGGCGTCACCCACTATTTCTGCGTCCCGCAAATGGCACGGATGCTGCGCGACGGCACCGCGTTCGCGCCGGCGAACTGGACCACGCTGACGGCCATCTTTACCGGTGGCGCGCCCAATCCCGCCGCCGACATCCTTTGGTGGCTGGAGCAGGGCGTGCGCATGGTCGACGGCTTCGGCATGACCGAAGCCGGCACCGTGCTCGGCATGCCGGTCGAGGCACACCAGATCGCCCGCAAGGCCGGCTCCGCCGGCCTGCCGGCGCCGTCTTTGTCGCTGCGCATCGTGGACGAAGATGGCCACGACGCCGCAGCCGGCGAGCCGGGTGAGATATGGCTGTCAGGCCCCAATGTCACGCCGGGCTACTGGAACCGGCCCGATGAGACGGCGCAGGCCTTTACATCGGATGGCTGGTTCCGCACCGGCGACATTGCGCGCCGCGACGAAGATGGTTTCGTCACCCTCGTCGACCGCCGCAAGGACATGTTCATTTCGGGCGGGGAGAACGTCTATCCAACCGAGGTCGAGATGGCGCTGCTCGATCATCCCGACATTTCGGACGTCGCCGTCATCGGCATCGCCGACGGGCGCTGGGGCGAGGTCGGCCGCGCCTTCGTCGTGCTGAAGGCTGGCTGCGTCCTCGATCCGACGGCGCTCGCGGCGCACTGTGCGGCTCGCATCGCCCGCTACAAGGTGCCGAAGGAATTCCTGCTCACCGACGCGTTGCCCCGCACCGCCTCCGGCAAGATTCAGAAACACATCTTGCGCGGGCGGTGAGATCGGGCTTCACCGCCGTTCTTCACTGCGCCCGCGCCTTGGCGACGTCGGCCGGCGTGATGGCGGATTGCTTGCCGCCGAAATGCGCCAGCACATAGTTGCCGAGCGCCGCGATCTCGACATTCGAATAGGCATTGGCGAAAGCCGGCATCGCCTGCTTGCCGAGCGGCGTCGTCATATGCGCGCCCTTCAGGATGCCCTGGATGAGGTTCGTGCCATCGGGGTCATTGACCGTGCGGCTGCCGCGCAGCGCCGCATAAGGTGTCTGCAGCCCTTCGCCGTTCCATCCGTGACAGCCGGCACAGGCGCCCTGGAACAGCTTCAGGCCGAGCCCGCCTTGCGCCACTGAATCGGCAGACGGAGCGTAGGCGATGGACGTCGTCAGTGTTGCCGGCGGCTCCGCTTCGACGATCGCCTTGTCGCTGCTGACTTGCGGCGGCACGGTTTTTACGTAAGTGACGATCGCCTTGATGTCTTCCGGCGTCAAATGGCGTAGGCTGTAGTCGACGGCTTCGCCCATGCTGCCGGTGGCCGCACCACGCCCTTCCGCATGACCCTTGGACAGATAGTTGGACAACTGCTCATCGCTCCAGCTGCCGATGCCGGTCGTCTTGTCCGAACTGATGTTGTAGGCCTCCCAGCCCTGCAATTCGGCGCCAGCGAATTTCTTGCTGTTGTCGAGCCCATAGAGCAGGTTGCGGGGCGTGTGGCATTCGCCGCAATGCGCCATCGCTTCGGTGAGATAGGCGCCGCGGTTCCATTCCGCCGTCTGCTTTTCGTCCTGCTGCAATGGACCGTCGGGGACGAACAACAGGTTCCAGAACCGCAGGACATAACGTTGGTTGAACGGGAAGCTCAGATCGTTCTTGGGCGCCTCGGCGTGCACCGGCGGCAGGCTGAACAGATAGGCCTTGATCGCAAGCGCATCTTCCGTGGTCATCCTGGCATAGGCGGCATAAGAAAAGGCCGGGTAGAGATTACGGCCTTGCTTGTCGATGCCTTGATGCAAGGCACGCACGAACCGCGTCGCTCCAGTCGCCGATGCCGGTTTCCTTGTCGGCGGTGATGTTTGGGGAATAGACGGTGCCGAACGGCAGCTTGAAGGCAACGCCGCCGGCATAGGGCTGGCCGCCTCCGGTTGTGTGGCAGGCGACGCAATCGGCGGCACGCGTCAGATATTCGCCGCGATCGATCAGCGCCTGACTGGTCGGCAGTTTCGCCGCCGCCACGGAGACGTCCGGCAGCGACGCCGGTTTGAACAGGAAGATCGCAACGCCAGCGGCGATGACGACCACGATAGCGAGGAGGATGCGGACCAAGCTTCTCATGGCCTGGCCCTCACAGCGCTTCGGCTTCGGTTTCGATGCCGGTCTCCGGGCGCTCCCTGCTGTTCGCCAGCACCGCCAGCAAGGGTGCTGAGGGGGGCGGCACCATCGACACGCTGGTCTTATCGGCGCCGTCGCTCTTCAGCTGGTTGCGGTCGATGGGCAGGCTGCGCAGGCGTTTTCCCGTCGCGGCAAAGATCGCGTTGGCAAGGGCAGGCCCGGCCGAAACCGTTGCCGTCTCGCCGATGCCGCCGGGCGATTCCAGGCTCTTGACGTGATAGACCTCGATCTTCGGCGCCTCATTGTTGCGGAGGATGCGGTAGTCGTGAAAATTACTCTGGTCGACGCGGCCATTGCTGAAAGTGATGCCGCTGTAGAGCGCCGCCGACAGGCCGAAGATCAACCCGCCTTCGATCTGGGCTTCGACCGTGTTTGGGTTGATGGCGATGCCGCAATCGACGGCCACCACCGCGCGCTGCAGCGTAATCTCGCCGGCCGCTGAAACCGAGATCTCCAGCACCGCGGCCATGAAGCTGCCGAAGGCATCGTGCAGGGAAATGCCGCGGCCGCTGCCGGCCGGAAGCGGCGAGCCCCATCCCGACTTTTCGGCCGCAAGCTCGAGCACGCCTGCGGCCCGCGGCTGGTTCTTTGTCAGCGCCCGGCGATACTCTACCGGATCCCTGCCCACCGAATGGGCGAGTTCGTCCATGAAACTTTCGACCACGAAGACATTGTGCGTCGGTCCGACGCCGCGCCACCAGGTGATAGGCACCGGCGGATCCTCGCGCACCCAGTCCACCTGGATGACCGGCAGATCATAGGGCGGTTTGGCGGCGCCCTCGACGGCATCGTCGTCAAGCTTGTCCTGAGGCCAGCCGCCGGGGATGTAATTACCCAACACCGAACCGCCGGCGACATGGTCGATCCACACCGTTGGCAGGCCGTCGGCGCCGAGACCGGCTGATATCCGGTCGTAGTAGGTCGGCCGGTAGAGATCGTGCTGGATGTCTTCTTCACGCGTCCAGATAACTTTGACCGGGTAGCTCACGTGTTTGGCGATCGCCACCGCCTGGCCGACATATTCGGCGACCAGCCGGCGGCCGAAGCCGCCGCCGATCAGGTGATTGTGCACGATGATCTTGTCGAGCGGAAAGCCCGTGACCTGTGCCGCCCAGCCTTGCGCCTGGGTGGGCACCTGGGTGCCGAGCCAGATCTCGCATTCATCGGCGCGCACATGCACGACGCAGTTGACCGGCTCCATCGGCGCATGGGCCAGGAACGGCAGCTCATAGCTCGCCTCGACCGTCTTGACGGCGGCTTTCAGCGCGCCGGCGACGTCGCCTTCCTGGCGCGCCATGATCGGTGTCTTGTTTTTGGACGCAGCCTTCAAGGTGTTCATCATATCGTCGCTTGAAAGCCTGGCGTTGGCGCCTTCGTCCCAGGTGATGGTGAGGGCCTCGAGGCCTTTCTTGGCCGCCCAGAAATGATCGCCGATCACGGCGACCGCATTGTCCAGCCTGACGATATCGCGCACGCCTGGAACGGCGCGTGCCGCCGTCTCGTCCACATCGCCGAGCTTGCCGCCGATCACCGGACAGGCGGCGACCGTCGCCACCTTCATGCCGGGCACGCGCACATCGATGCCGTAGACCACCGCGCCATTGACCTTGCCCGCCGTGTCGACCCGGCGCAGCGACTTGCCGATTAGCTGGAAATCCTTGGGGTCCTTGAGCTTGACGTCGCTCGGCACCGGTTGCTTGCCGGCCGCGTCGGCGAGCGCGCCATAGGCCAGCTGCCGGCCTGTCGGCAGATGCGTGACCACGCCAAGCTTGGCGCTGCATTCCGAAACCGGAACCGACCATTGTGCGGCTGCTGCGGAAATCAGCATCGTGCGGGCGACTGCCCCAGCCTTGCGCAGCGATTCCCAGGTTGCCCGCATCGAGGTCGAGCCGCCCGTTGCCTGGCCGCCAAGCGCAGCGGTGGCATACAGCTTGTCGTTGGGCGGCGCGTCGACGACCTTCACCTGGTCCAGGCCGACTTCCAGTTCCTCGGCAATCAACGTCGCTTCGCCGGTGTGCGTGCCTTGGCCCATTTCGATGTTGGGCAGGATGAAAGTGATCTTGCCGTCGCTGTCGACGCGGATAAAAGCATCGGGTGAAAAGGCGGCGGTGACGTCGCCCTCGACGGGTTCGGCGGCGGCAAAACCGGGCCTGGTGCCGGCGCCCAGCATGGTGAAGCCGAGCAGAAGGCCGCTGCCCTGCAGGAAGGCACGGCGCGAGGTGAATTTTTGGGTGGGGGAGGAGGACGGCTTGCTCATGGCTGGCTATCTCCCTCAGGCCTTCGCGGCCTGTTTTATGGCCGCTCTTATTCGCGTGTAGGTGCCGCACCTGCAGATATTGCCGGACATGGCGGCGTCGATATCGCTGTCGCTCGGGTCGGGGTTGCGCTCCAGCAGCGCCGAGGCCGACATGATCTGGCCGGACTGGCAATAGCCGCACTGGATGACTTCAAGGTCGAGCCATGCCTGTTGCACTTTCTTGCCCGATGGCGTCGCACCGATCGCCTCGACGGTGGTGACATGGCGCGACCCAACCGACGCGACCGGCATCACGCAGGATCGCACCGGTTGCCCGTCAAGCTGCACCGTGCAGGCGCCGCACTGGGCGATGCCGCAACCGAACTTCGTGCCGGTCAGGCCGATGACATCGCGCAGCACCCACAGCAATGGCATATCGTCCGGCACGTCGACACTGCGATCCTCGCCGTTTACATTGAGCGCAATCATGGGCCTCTCCTCGGTTATCCGCATCCCCGTGGACAATGCAGTAGGCACCTGTTTGCCGGTCGTGTCTAATCACATGCATGTTGTTCGGCACCGCAACGCGTGTGCAAATCGCACTCGTGTGCGCGCCACAGTGCCCCTGATCTTTGCCGGGCTGCCGGCTGAAAGGTTTTTGCGATGGCTGAGTTGAAGGTCAGGACCCGCGTCACCGGCGCGACGGCGACGCTGCAGCCCGGCGGCTTGCCTTCCATCACCACTCCGACCGGCGGTGCAGTCGATGTCGTCACCGGCGTCAGCGCGCCGGGCTTCAATCCGCTCGACCTGCTCTACGCCTCGCTCGCCGCCTGCATGGTGCTGAGCGCGCGCATCGCCGCCTCACGCCTCGGCGTCGCCGCCGCGCTTGGCGAGGTGCGCGCCGAGGTCAGCGGCGAGAAGGCCAAGGACGAGCCGTCGCGCGTCGAAAGGCTCAACATCAGGCTCGACATCTCAGGCGATCTCGACGCTGCGACCAAGCAGCGGATCGTCGAGGACGCCGAAGCGATCTGCACGGTGTCCAACACGCTGCGCGCCGCGCCGCAATTGCATACGACGCTTGGGTGAGGGTGTCGCAGAATGCCTCGCTACCACCAACCAAGGACCGTCCCATGGCCATGATCCCGCCGATCGACTACGCCTCGGCATCGCATGACATCCGCGCCGAGCACGACAGGGAGCTTGGCCTGCGCGGACGCATGACCAACATGAAGCGCATCCTGCTGCATTCACCGGCGGCCCACCGCATCTATGCCGAATGGTTCACCCTGCGCGATCTGCTCAAGCCCGCACTCGACGACCGCGCTGTCTGGCTGTTGTCGCTGGCGATCTCCGAGAGATGCCGCGCCGAGATACCGCTTACCTTCTTCCGCCGCGCGCTGATCGACAGCGGTCTTGATCCCGAGGCGATCGAGCCCAGCGCTGAAGAAGCTTTGCTGATCGAATTCGGCAAGGCAGTCGCTGCCGATACCAACGCCGTTCCCGACGATGTCTGGGCGGCACTCAAGGCTAGCTACGACGACACACTGCTGGTCAACCTCGTCGCCTTCGCCGGCATCATGGTGGCGACCTGCTTGTTCACGAATGCGGTGCGCGTTGATCTCGACCCGGAGCTGGAGGTGTATCGCAAGCGGTGAAGCGCGTTTTCCCTTCTCCCACAGGGGGCGAAGGGGAAGATCGCGCTTCACCTCCGCAGGAATCGGGTGGTTCACGCCCGCCGTTCGCCCCACTTTGATCACATCAAAGGAGGCATCGATGACCATCCATTCGATAAGCACCAAACGCGCAGCCCATTCGGCCGAAGCGCGCGTCGCAGCGCAGGACTGGAGTGCTCTGATCGGCGAACTGAACAGCCACGGCAGCACCGTCATGCCGGCGCTGCTTTCACCCGAGGAGTGCACCGAGATCGCCGGTCTCTATCCGCATGAGGACCATTTCCGCAGCCATGTGGTGATGGCCCGCCATGGCTTCGGCAAGGGCGAGTACCGCTATTTCCGCTATCCGCTGCCGGATCTGGTCGGTGGCCTGCGCACCGCGCTCTATCCGAGGCTGGCCGGCGTCGCGAACGACTGGAACGATCGCATGGGCGCGGCGCAGCGCTATCCCGATGACCACGCCGCCTTCCTCCAGCTTTGCCACGAAGGCGGCCAAACGCGGCCGACGCCGCTTCTCCTCCAATATGGCCCCGGCGACTTCAACTGCCTCCATCAGGATCTCTATGGCGACCTCGCTTTTCCCCTGCAGGTGGCGATCCTGTTGTCGCAGCCGGGCGAGGATTTCACCGGCGGCGAATTCGTGCTGACCGAGCAGCGCCCGCGCATGCAAAGCCGTGCCGAAGTGGTGCCGCTGACCCGGGGCGATGCAGTGATCTTTGCTGTCCACAATCGCCCGGTGCAAGGTACGAAAGGGCACTACCGCGTCAATCTCCGGCACGGCGTCAGCCGCCTGCGCTCGGGACGGCGGCATACGGTGGGGATCATCTTCCACGACGCGAAGTAACGTCGTCCGCTTCGGCGCGGCTCCTTCGTTCCACTCCGAGATCGGCTAAGATTCACACTTCGTCGACGTCGAACAGCAGCATCGTCAAGTCATCGTCTCCTGGGGCGAGTATACGCCGGTCAGCGGCGCAGGCAATGCCGATTTCGGTGGCAAATGCGCTCTGCATATCGGCGAGGCTGTCGAAATAGAGTGTCCCGACCAGATACGGAATCTCGCCCGCCGAGCGCTTGATGATGGGCCGCCTGCTGATGTCGTAGCGCCGCAGGCCGGGAAGCTTCTTGGCCAGCGGCACATGAACCTCGAAATAGTGCCGGTCGAAGGCCTCCGGATCAGCCGGGGTTTTGTAGATCACGAGCATCTTGGCCATCGTCATATTCCTGCCTGTTGGTGTCGCTGTTTGGGGGCCATGCAGGCCGCCGTGCCAATGTCGTTCCGCGAGGGCGGTTTTCGACAATCGCTGGATTTTTGTTTTCGGGCGCGATGACGGGGTCCTCGCCACCATCTGTGGCGCTTCTGCCTCTTTCCTCCTTGCGCTCATTCGCGTATGGCCCCGGGCAAATCCCTCAACTTTGCACCAACTCCCCCCCGGACCGCCTCATGATCCGTCTTG
The DNA here is from genome assembly GCF_040321695.1 of Mesorhizobium sp. M0292. Taxonomy (NCBI): domain Bacteria; kingdom Pseudomonadati; phylum Pseudomonadota; class Alphaproteobacteria; order Hyphomicrobiales; family Phyllobacteriaceae; genus Mesorhizobium; species Mesorhizobium sp. M0292. The sequence goes on along the minus strand of NZ_JAMYSB010000011.1, from coordinate 23,479 downwards.
AAAGCATCAGCAAGCAGAACGGCCGCCAGCTTGTCTTCATCGAGGCCTCGGCCTCGCTACAGAAGGGCGAGAAGACCGGCCTTGTCGGGCCGAACGGCGCCGGCAAGACGACGCTGTTTCGCATGATCACCGGCCAGGAACAGCCCGACGAAGGCCAGGTGCAGGTCGATCGCGGCGTCACCATCGGCTATTTCAGCCAGGATGTCGGCGACATGGCCGGCCATAGTGCTGTGGCCGAAGTGATGAACGGCGCCGGGCCGGTCAGCGACGTGGCGGCCGAAATGGCCGAACTCGAGGCGGCCATGGCCGATCCCGAGCAGGCCGACCGGATGGACGAGATCATCGAGAAGTACGGCGAGGCGCAGCATCGTTTCGAGGAGCTCGACGGCTATGCGCTCGATGGCCGCGCCCGCGAAGTGCTCGACGGCCTGGGCTTCAGCCAGGAAATGATGGACGGCGATGTCGGCAAATTGTCCGGCGGCTGGAAGATGCGCGTGGCGCTCGCCCGCATCCTGTTGATGCGGCCCGACGTCATGCTGCTCGACGAACCGTCGAACCATCTCGATCTCGAAAGCCTGATCTGGCTGGAGCAGTTCCTGAAGGGTTATGAGGGCGCGCTGCTGATGACCTCGCACGACCGCGAGTTCATGAACCGCATCGTCAACAAGGTGGTCGAGATCGACGCCGGTTCGCTCACCGCCTATTCCGGCAATTACGAATTCTACCAGCAGCAGCGGGCGATCGCCGACAAGCAGCAGCAGGCGCAGTTCGAGCGCCAGCAGGCCATGCTGGCCAAGGAGATCGCTTTTATCGAGCGCTTCAAGGCGCGGGCGTCACACGCCGCCCAGGTGCAGAGCCGGGTGAAGAAGCTCGACAAGATCGATCGCGTCGAGCCGCCCAAGCGCCGTCAGATCGTGAATTTCGATTTTCAGCCGGCGCCGCGCTGCGGCGAGGATGTCGTGACGCTGAAGAACGTCCATAAGGGCTATGGCAGCCGCTCGATCTATGAGGGGCTGGACTTCCAGGTCCGCCGCCGCGAGCGCTGGTGCATCATGGGCGTCAACGGCGCCGGCAAGTCGACGCTGCTGAAGCTGGTGGCCGGCGCGTCTGACCCGGATGCCGGCACAGTTGCTCGGGGGCCGAGTGTGAAAATGGGCTATTTCGCCCAGCACGCCATGGAGGTGCTGGAGGGCGAGCGCACCGTGTTCCAGACGCTGGAGGACGCGTTTCCGCAAGCCGGCCAGGCGCCGCTCAGGGCACTCGCCGGCTGCTTCGGCTTTTCCGGCGACGAGATCGAGAAGAAATGCCGGGTGCTGTCGGGCGGCGAAAAGGCGCGCCTGGTAATGGCGCTGATGCTGTTCGACCCGCCCAATCTGCTGGTGCTGGACGAGCCGACCAACCATTTGGACATCGCCACCAAGGAGATGCTGATCACAGCGCTGTCGCAATACGAAGGCACGATGCTGTTCGTCTCGCACGACCGCCATTTCCTGGCCGCACTCTCCAACCGCGTGCTGGAATTGACACCCGAAGGCATCCACACCTATGGCGGTGGCTACACCGAATATGTCGAGCGCACCGGGCAGGAAGCGCCGGGCCTGCGCAGCTGACGCAGTTCCTGCGTCCGCTTCTGCATCAAACAAAGCCCCGGGTCCGTCAGCTCGCCGCCAGCCATTTGCGGGACTGAGCGAACGTCTTGAAGGCTTTTGCGTCCATCGGGTAGCCGAAAAGGAAGCCTTGCAGGATATCGCAGCCAAGCTCTTTCAGAATGCGCGCGTGCTCCATCGTCTCGACACCCTCGGCGATCACTTCGATCCCGAGCGACTTGCCGATGTCGATAATGGACGACACCAGCTGCCGCTGTGCGATTGAGCTGGAGATGGGGGTGACCAGTTGGCGGTCGATCTTGAGGCGACGCGGCCGCAACTTCAACAGCGAGACGATCGAGGCATGCCCGGTGCCGAAATCGTCGATCTCGATGTCGATGCCGAGCCCCTTGATGTGTTCGATGTTCCAGCTGACCAGCTCGTCGTTTTCGTCGAGGAAAATCGACTCCACCAGTTCGAACGACACGGTCCCTTCCTTGATGGGAAGCTTGCGCAAACCCTTGATCAGATCCCTGTCTTCCAGGCGCCTGGCGGAAACGTTGACCGAGACGCGCGGGATGTTGAGGTGGCTGCGCGACCAACGCTCGAAATTATCGAGCGCCTGCTCCAGGACGGTGCGGTCGATAAGCGACACGACATTGAGTTCTTCAGCCACCTTGATGTAGGCGTCGGGAGTCAGCATGCCGCGTTGCGGATGATCCCAACGCGACAGCGCCTCGACGCCAACGATCTCCAGCGTCTTGGCGTCGAACTGCGGCTGATAGTAGACGATGAATTCGTTCCGCTCGAGCCCGCCCAGAATCTCGTCGGCGGTCTGCTTGGTCCGCACGATCTCGCTCTGCAGCTCTTCGTTGAAAAACTCGTAGCGGTTGCGGCCGCGGCCTTTCGCCCGGTACAGCGCCAGATCGGCATTGACAAGCAACTGCCTTGCATCGACGCCGCTATTGGCCGCAATGCCGATGCTGACGCCGAACCGGCACTGGTGACCCAGATAGTCGACCGGCTGGCGCATCGCATCGATAATGTGGTCGGCCAGCGCGGCGAGTTTCTTGTCGTCGCGTCCATGGCTCAGCACGACAAACTCGTCGCCGCCGATGCGCGCAACGAAATCGGCACTGCCGACGCTGGCCTTGATGACTTTCGAAGCATGCACCAGCAATGCATCGCCCGCTGCATGGCCGAGCGTGTCGTTGATCTGCTTGAACCGGTCAAGGTCGAGATGCAGCAACGCCGCGCGGCCGTCGGCTTCGCGGTTTTCGGCAAGCATCTCGTCCAGATACCGACGGTTGGGCAGACCGGTCAGCGAATCATGCATCGCGACATGCTCGATGCGGGCTTTGGCCAGGTTCAGTTCGGCATTTTTCGATTCTGAAAGGCGACGTTCACGCACGAGATTCTCGTTGAGCAGCACGTCGCCTGTCACATCCCATTCGGCGCCGATCATTTTTGGCGTGCCGTCGATGTCCCGGAAGAAACTGGCGCGGGTGCGCACATGGCGAATGGTGCCGTCCGGCCGCAGGAGCCGATACTGCGAAGAGTAGGGGCCTTGTGTTGCAACAGCCGAATCGAAATCTGCTTTAGCCCGTTCGAAGTCTTCGGGATGGATCGCCAGCGCCCAGTCGTCATAGCTACGGGTCTTGCCGCCGCCGGGTTTGCCATAGATTTCGTTGATGCGGTCGTCCCATACGAGTTCGTTGCTGACGGTATCGTGCTCCCACACGCCTATAGCAGAGGCTTCCAACGCCAGCTCCAGCCGCCGGGACAGGCGCCTCAACTCGGCGTCACTTTTCTGCCGCTCACCGAAAAGACGTCCTGCCACGAGGATCGGCAGCACCACCAGCGCGCCGGCAAGCGCCATGAGCAGACGCAACAGCCACTCATTTTTCGGAGCGGTCGGCCAGCCGCCCTTCGGTATGGCTGAAATTTGCCAGGAGCCTGAAGGCAATTGCACCTCTGCCATCACCGGATTGCCGGACACGACATTATCGCCGCCGAAGAACAGTTCCCCGCCGCCGCCGAGCGCATCCTTGCCGATAAGCGCCACATCGATATCCAGATCAGGGTCGGTCAGTCCGCTGGCAGCGTAGAGCCGATCGACATCGATCACGGCCGAGACGATACCCCAGAAACGGTCGCCGCCACCCGCCGTCGGCACGAAGACCGGGATACGGCCGATGAAGCCACGTCCGCCTTGCGCCAGTTTGACCGGCCCGGCGAGCACCAGCGCGCGCTGGTCACGGGCGCGAAGCGCGGCCATGCGTTGCGTATCGCTCTTGCGGTAGTCCAGCCCGATGGCTTTTTCATTGCCTTCCAGCGGATACATCAGCGCGATGACGAGGTCGGGGGCGCCGGCAATATCGCGCAACTGCGATTTTTGCTCGAACAGATTACGGGCGAGTGCCGCAAATCTTTGCTGGCCCATATAGGGCTCGGTAACGATTGTCGAAACGAGACCCTGAACCAGCTGGAGATTGCCGCCTATGTTGCCTTCGAGCTTGGCGCGTATGATGTTGACCTTGGCCAGGACGTCGGCGCGCGCCAGCTGATCGGAGACCTCTCTGTTCCTCTGGTCGGCAACCAGGGCGCAGACGAGAAGCACGACAAAGGCAATCGCCGCCGGCAAGTTGGCGGAAGAAAAAACGGCCCGTTTCAACCGGCCGGAATTGAGCATTGCACCTGCCAACTCGATCCGAAGACCTTTCCAGGACAGTAGTCCTTCGGTCGACCATAGTAGCTAAAGCTTAAGTTTGAGCTTCGAGACGAATCCGAGAACAAACGGTAAGCTTTTGGCTGCCAGGGTCCAGCCGAAATCTGAATGAGTGTCCGAAAGTAGGACGCCAGGTTGCAGCGTTCTGCAACCCAGCGGCGAAGTCATATTCGCCTCAGATTGCAACAAGCCGCCTGATCTTGCCGCGCGGGCCCTTGCGGGAGGCTTACTTCCCAGCCATTTGATCGGCCAGCGCCTGCGCCTGGGCGAGCAGCGCCGGGAAAGCCGGGTCAGCCGGCAGGCGCTGCGCCATGCAGGCCCGGTAGTCGCTGTCGCCCTTGTCCCAGGCGGCGTTGGAGGACTCGAACGCTTTTTCGTCCTTCAGGTCCGATGCCTGGTAGGCCTCCTGGAATTTCTGCGCGGCGGCGTCCGCAGCAGCCCACACGGCGTCGCAGGCGGCGATCTTCGGAACGGCAGGGGCTGCCGGCGCTGCGATAATTCTCACGCTGTTGCCTTTGACGAGCGTAACGATGACTTCCTGCTCATAGATCGGCCCGACGTCCTGCGTCCAGCCGCCGAGCCGTGCGAAGGCGATGTCGGCGCCTTCGGGTTTCTTCAATGGAAAGTCGAGCGTTCCCTCGAAGGCGGCGTCGCTGTTGATCGCCTGGGTATAGAAGGCATCCAGCTTAAGCGCCTCATCGATGCCGGCGGGCAGTTTGAAACTTTCGTCGGTCTCGGCGGTTCTGGACTGGAGCCAGCGCTCCAGCAGCCCTCGCGTCGTTGCCACTAGGCTGGGGCCGTCGTCGCCCTTGGTGTATCGCAGCCCATCGAGCATGCCATAGCCGATATCGGAGTCGCTGAGGCTTTCGATATTGATTGTGCCGGTTGGCGGAAAGTCCTTGACCGCCAGCGGACCGATGATGCCGGCAAGACGCTGCTGGAGGTCGGCCAGCGCCTTCTCGTTCTCAGCGTCGATGGTCTCGATTGCCGCGTTCGCACTGTTCAGCGCTGCGATATCAGCAATCGCCTTGTCACGCGCGGCCACATAGTCGTCCTCCGGCGAGGCCGCGAAAGCCACGCTGCTCACCAGTGCAAACAGAAACGTCCAGACCCACCGCATGATATAAACCCTGCTCTACGTTCGATTCCAAGGATACATGACAACATTGGGCTGAAAAAAGACGCCGTTGGAGCTGCAGATCTCCCCACATGAGGGGGAGATGGCCGGCAGGCCAGAGGGGGTCGCCGCGCGTGAAGCGCTGACTCCTTTTGCAGCGCGAGACGACGTTAGCGCTTCACGCGCAACGACCCCCTCTGTCGCCTTCGGCGACATCTCCCCCTCGAGGGGGGAGATTGGCGCCTAATCACGCCTTGCGCTTCTCCACCTCCGCCTTCCTCAGCAGGAAGCGCTGGATCTTGCCGCTTGGGGTCTTCGGCAGTTCCGTGATGAACTCGACCTCGCGCGGGTAGGCGTGCGCCGACAGCCGTTTCTTGACGTGCTGGGCCAGCTCTTCGGCGAGCTCCGAATTGCCCTTGTAAGCCGGCGCCAGAACGACGAAGGCCTTGACGATCTCGGTGCGCTGCGGATCGGGCACGCCGACGACAGCCGCCTCGTTGACCGCCGGATGCTCGATCAGCGCGCTTTCGACGTCGAACGGGCCGATGCGATAGCCGGCCGAAGTGATGACATCGTCGGCGCGGCCGATGAAGGAGACCGAACCGTCCGGCTCGTACTCCACCGTGTCGCCGGTGCGGTAGTAGCCGCCCGTGATCGCCGGCGTCTCGGCTTGGTGATAGCCGTCGAACCAGCGCAGCGGCGACTTCGCGATGTCGACGGCGAGGATGCCGGGCTGGTTGGGGCCGAGCTCGTTGCCGGCCTTGTCCAATACCACCATGCGATATCCGGGCATTGCCAAGCCGGCCGAGCCCACGCGCACGACGTGCGAGAGCCCATGATGGTTGTTGACCATCATGCCGTTCTCGGTCTGGCCGTAATGGTCGTGAATGGGCGCGGCGAGATTTGCGTCGAACCAGCGGATGACTTCCGGGTTGAGCGGCTCGCCGGCGCTGCTCACCACGCGCAGTCTGCCTTTGACACGGGCCGCAGCTTCCGCGCCTTCCGCCATCAGCAGGCGATAGGCGGTCGGCGAGCCGGCAAGGCTGGTGACGCCGAGCCGCTCGATGATGTCGTAAGTGCTCTTGGCGTTGAAGGCGCCTTCATAGAAGGTCGTGGCGATGCCGAGCTGCAACGGGCCGGTGATGGCGTAATAGAGGCCGTAGGCCCAGCCGGGGTCCGCGATGTTCCAGAAGATGTCGTCGGGCAGCAAGCCGATCGCGTCGCGCATATAGGCGCCGAAGGCGAGCAGGGCGCGAAGCGGCACCGGCACGCCCTTGGGCAGGCCGGTCGTTCCCGACGTCGACATCATCATGAACAAATCGTCGCCCTTGCGCATCACCGGCTGGCACTCGGGCGAGGCGGCGGCAAGCGCGGCGCGGAAATCGATGTCGCCTGCAGGTAGCTCACCGCCATTGCCAAGGATGGTGGCGATTTGCGCTGATGTCTCGACCTCGTCGAGCTTGCCGCGATTGGCCGGGTTGGTCACCACGATCCTGGCGCCGCTATAGCCGAGGCGGTGCTCGATGGCTTTCGGACCGAAGGCGGTGAACAGCGGCTGGTAGACCGCGCCGATGCGCCATGTCCCGAGGATCAGCGCCACCAGTTCGGGGACGCGCGGCAGCATGCCGGCGACGACATCGCCGGCACCGACGCCGGCGGCCTTGAGCACATTGGCGGCGCGCCCCGACATGTCGGCGAGATCGTCGAAGCTGAATTCGCGAAGCTCACCGCCGGCCGAGATCGCGCGCAGCGCCAGCCGGTTTTGTCCGGTGTAGCGGCCGCAGCATTCGACATAGGCATTGATGCCGGTTCCAGGGTTGCCATACAACCGCGCGATCTCATCTTCGATGCGAAAGCGCTGAGCGGCATCCTCATAGCGCGGCATTTTGCTCATGGCGGTCCTCCCCTAGGCGGCGCCCATCTCCCTTGGAGCGCCTTATCGGTCAGATTGCCTGAAATTGCTGCGCTGGTCGATTACGGCGATAGTCGGGGGATGCGAAGGATCGCAGCGCAGCGACAATCCGCGCGCAGCCACTGGAGTTGACCGAACCGTCCATCCGGCCGATAGCACCGCCAGAATTGCCCCGAGGCCCCAATGACCCCAGACTCAACTTTCGATGACGCGGCCACAGCCGACGAAGAACGCGATGCCGACACCGCCTGGCAAAACGACATCCGCGCGGGCGTGCGCCGCGTCCGCGATCTCGCCTCCCTGCCGCTGTCACCCGCCGAGCGCGCGGCGGCGCAGGAGGCGGTCGTACGCCACAAGGTGCGTGCCCCCAAAACCTATCTCGACCTGATCGACTGGAACGATCCCGCCGATCCGATCCGCGCCCAGGTCATTCCATCGCCGGATGAGCTGACGGAAACGGAAGGCGAGCTCGACGATCCGATCGCCGACCATGCCTTCAGTCCGGTGCCGCGACTGACGCACCGCCACGCCGACCGGGTGCTGTTGTTTGCGACCTACCAATGCGCGGTCTATTGCCGTTTCTGCTTCCGCAAGGAATCCCTGACCTCGATCGGCCGCGGCTACACGCGCGAGGCGCTCGAAGACGCCTTTGCCTATATCGAAGGCCATACCGGAATCCGCGAGGTGATCCTCACTGGTGGCGATCCGCTTTCGCTTCCGGACAAGGCGCTGGCTGAAATCCGCGCCCGCATCGAGGCGATCGCGCATGTCAGGCTGCTGCGTATCCACACACGCGTGCCTGTCGTGCTGCCCGCGCGCATCACGCCGGGGCTGGTTGGCGCCTTGCAGGGCCGGCTGATGGTCACCGTCGTCACCCATTTCAACCATGCGCGGGAGATCACGCCGGCCACCGAATTGGCCTGTCGCGTCATGCGCCAGGCAGGCTTCGTGCTGCTCAACCAGAGCGTCCTGCTCAAGGGCGTCAACGATACGGTCGAGGTGCTGGAGGAACTCTGCCGCGAACTGATGTACCGGCTCGGCGTCAAACCCTATTACCTGCACCATGGCGACCTCGCGCGCGGCATGGCGCACAGGCGCACCACGATTGCGCAGGGACAGGCGCTGGCCGGCGCGCTGCGCGCCCGCCTGTCGGGCATCTGCAATCCGATCTATGTGCTGGACCTGCCGGAAGGCGGCGGCAAGGTGCCGCTCGGGCCATGCCATGTCGAGGGACGGGAAGGGCAGGACTGGCGCATCCGCGGCCAGGATGGCGAGGTGAGGGTATATCGGGAGGTGGTGGTGTAGGCACGGCGCAGCGGCGCCAATGACCGCCCCACATTGTCGATCAGAACGACCGATCGCACCAAACTATCGCCACGACGCGTTCGCCTGCATTCCGTATGTTGACATAAAGATATCCTTATGTGATGGTTGTCGCCTCAAGGATAAAAAATGTCGCAGAATTCTGGATCGCTGGACGCATTGTTCGGCCCCGTCGCGGCCAGACCCGATGGGTCCGAAGTGCTTGCGGCGCTGACGGCAGCGGCACGCGAGCGCATCCTCATCCTCGACGGCGCCATGGGCACGCAGATCCAGGGTCTCGGTTTCGACGAGGAGCATTTCCGTGGCGAGGCTTTTGCCGGCTGCGCCTGCCACCAGCAGGGCAACAACGACCTCTTGATCCTGACGCAGCCGAAGGCGATCGAGGAGATACATTATCAATACGCCATCGCCGGCGCTGATATCCTCGAGACCAACACCTTCTCCTCGACCTCGATCGCCCAGGCCGATTACGGCATGGAGGATGCCGTCTACGCGCTGAACCGCGACGGCGCGCGGCTGGTGCGGCGCGCCGCCATTCGCGCCGAGCAGGAAGACGGCAAGCGGCGCTTCGTCGCCGGCGCGCTCGGGCCAACCAACCGCACCGCCTCGATGTCGCCCGACGTCAACAATCCCGGCTATCGCGCCGTGACCTTCGATGAATTGCGCCTGGCCTATAGCGAGCAGCTGCGCGGCCTGATCGCCGGCGGCGCTGATATCATTCTCATTGAAACCATCTTCGACACGCTGAACGCCAAGGCGGCAATCTTCGCCTGCAACGAGATCTTCGAGAAAGAGGTGCACCTGCCGGTGATGATTTCCGGCACCATCACCGATCTCTCCGGCCGCACCCTGTCGGGCCAGACGCCGACCGCCTTCTGGCATTCGGTGCGCCATGCGAGCCCCTTCACCATCGGCCTCAACTGCGCGCTCGGCGCCAATGCGATGCGCGCGCATCTGGCCGAAATTTCAGGCGCCGCCGACACCTTCGTCTGCGCCTATCCGAATGCCGGCCTGCCCAATGAATTCGGCCGCTATGACGAGAGCCCGGACTTCATGGCCGCGCAGATCGAGGATTTTGCGCGGGAAGGGCTCGTCAACGTCGTCGGCGGCTGCTGTGGCTCGACGCCGGACCACATCCGCGCCATCGCCGAGGCTGTCAAGAAATATCCGCCACGCGCCATCCCCGAGATCGAGCGCAAGATGCGCCTGTCCGGGCTGGAGCCGTTCACGCTGACTGATGAGATTCCCTTCGTCAATGTCGGCGAACGCACCAACGTCACCGGCTCGGCCAGGTTCCGAAAGCTGATCACGGCGGGCGACTATGTTCCGGCGCTCGACGTGGCGCGCGACCAGGTCGCCAATGGCGCACAGATCATCGACATCAACATGGATGAAGGCCTGATCGATTCGAAAAAGGCGATGGTCGAGTTCCTCAATTTGATCGCCGCCGAACCCGACATCGCCCGTGTTCCGGTGATGGTGGACTCCTCGAAATGGGAGATCATCGAGGCCGGGCTGAAATGCGTGCAGGGCAAGCCACTGGTCAACTCCATCTCGATGAAGGAAGGCGAGGAAGCCTTTCTGCATCATGCGAAGCTGGTGCGCGCCTACGGCGCGGCGGTGGTCGTCATGGCCTTCGACGAGGCCGGCCAGGCCGACACCAAGGCGCGCAAGGTCGAGATCTGCACCCGCGCCTACAAGCTGCTCACCGAACAGGCCGGTTTCCCGCCCGAAGACATCGTCTTCGACCCCAACGTCTTCGCGGTCGCCACCGGCATAGAGGAGCACGACAATTACGGCGTCGACTTCATCGAGGCCGCCGGCGAGATCACCGCCACGCTGCCGCATGTGCATATCTCGGGCGGCGTCTCGAACCTGTCCTTCTCCTTCCGCGGCAACGAGCCGGTGCGCGAGGCGATGCACGCGGTGTTCCTCTACCATGCCATCCAGCGCGGCATGGATATGGGCATCGTCAATGCCGGCCAGCTTGCCGTCTACGACACGATCGAACCGGGACTGCGCGAGGCTTGCGAGGATGTCGTGCTCAACCGGGTGCCCAGGGCCGGCGGCACCGCCACCGAACGCATGCTGGAGATCGCCGAGCGCTTCAAGGGCACCGCCGGCAAGGAAGCCAGGGAGCGCGATCTCGCCTGGCGCGACTGGAGGGTCGAGCGGCGGATTTCGCATGCGCTGGTCAACGGCATCACCGAATTCATCGACGCCGACACCGAAGAGGCGCGGCTTGCGGCCGAGCGGCCTCTGCATGTCATCGAAGGCCCGCTGATGGCCGGCATGAATGTCGTCGGCGATCTGTTCGGCGCTGGAAAGATGTTTCTGCCGCAAGTGGTGAAGTCGGCGCGCGTGATGAAGCAGGCGGTGGCCGGATTGCTGCCGCACATGGAGGCGGAAAAACTGGCGAATGCCGCCAATGGGATCGACAATGGCGAGCGCCAGACGGCCGGCAAAATCCTGATGGCGACGGTGAAGGGCGATGTCCACGACATCGGCAAGAACATCGTCGGCGTCGTTCTGGCCTGCAACAATTACGAGATCATCGATCTCGGCGTCATGGTGCCGGCGGCGAAGATCCTGCAGACGGCTCGCGAGCAAAATGTCGACATCATCGGCCTGTCCGGCCTGATCACCCCGTCGCTGGACGAGATGGTGCACATGGCCGCCGAGATGGAGCGCGAAGGGTTTGACATTCCGCTGCTGATCGGCGGCGCGACCACCAGCCGTGTGCACACGGCGGTGAAGATCCACCCGCGCTATTCCAAGGGACAGACGGTCTATGTCAATGACGCCAGCCGGGCGGTCGGCGTCGTCTCGTCCTTGCTGTCGAACGAGACCAAGGGCGGCTACGTCGACACAGTGCGGGCCGAGTACAAGAAGGTCGCCGACGCGCATGCCCGCTCCGAGGCCGACAAGCAGCGGCTGCCGCTGGCCAAAGCCAGGGCCAATGCGCACAAGGTCGACTGGTCCGCCTACCAGCCGCCGAAGCCCTCGTTCACGGGCGTGAAAGTGTTCGAAAACTGGGACCTGACCGAGCTCTCGCGTTACATCGACTGGACGCCGTTCTTCCAGACCTGGGAACTGAAGGGGCGTTACCCCAAGATCCTCGACGACGAGAAGCAGGGACCGGCGGCACGCCAGCTTTTCGAGGATGCGCAGGCGATGCTGAAAAAGATCATCGCGGAAAAATGGTTCGCGCCGCGCGGCGTCATCGGCTTCTGGCCGGCGAACACCGTCGGCGACGACATCAGGCTGTTCACGGATGAGGCGCGTTCGCGGGATCTGGCCACCTTCTTCACGCTGCGCCAGCAACTGACCAGGCGCGACGGCAAGGCCAATGTCGCGCTGTCGGATTTCGTCGCGCCGGCCGACAGCGGCAAGCCGGACTATATCGGCGGCTTCATCGTCACCGCGGGGATCGAGGAGGTGGCGATATCAGAGCGCTTCGAGCGCGCCAATGACGATTATTCCTCGATCATGGTCAAGGCGCTGGCCGACCGTTTCGCCGAAGCTTTCGCCGAGCGCATGCACGAGAAGGTGCGCAAGGAATTCTGGGGTTACGCCGCCGACGAGACGCTGGCGCCGGATGAACTGATCGGCGAGCCCTATCGCGGCATCCGCCCCGCGCCCGGCTATCCCGCGCAGCCCGACCATACCGAGAAGGCGACCTTGTTCCAACTGCTGGATGGTGAGCGCAGTGCCGGCGTGAGCCTCACCGAAAGCTATGCGATGTGGCCGGGTTCATCGGTCTCCGGCATCTATCTCGCCCATCCCGAAAGCTATTATTTCGGTGTCGCCAAGGTCGAACGCGACCAGGTCGAGGACTATGCGCGGCGTAAAGCCATGCCGCTGGCCGATGCCGAGCGCTGGCTTGGGCCGATCCTCAACTATGTGCCCGTGGATTATGCCGAGGCGGCGGAATAGCCGGGACGTGATCTTGCCCAATGGCTCGACCGCTCCCTTGATTTTCACCGTCGAAAAAAATCGCGCCGCACCCGGTTCTCGGCGAGCTGCCGGTTGTGGGTCGGTCAGACTTAGGTCCCTCGCGCCTGCTTTTCTGGAACAAGCCGTGATGTCCCGCATTTTATTGGCAGGGACACAAGGAGTGTCGAGTGAAAGCGATTTTGGGACTGGTCGGCGGCTTCGTGCTGACCCTTGCGGTGTTCGGCAGCGGGCTGGTTTTCGCAGCCTGGCTGCTTGCCGCCAAGCCTGTGCGGGAAGCAAGGCCCACCGTCAGCGTGGCGGAACTGTGGACCCGGAAAGCGCGGCCGGTGGACAACACGGCGCAGGACTTCGAACGTGTGCCGCCCGAGCAGTCCGCGCCTGCCGACATCGCCGCCAGGGAGCCAGCCCAGGACCCGGCCAGGCAGCAGCCCGATCCCACAGTCACCGGCGCCATCGCGCCGGCCGAACTGCCGCCGCCGCATCTCGCCTGGTGCGCCAGCCGATACCGCTCCTACGATCCCGACGACAACAGCTACATGTCCTATAGCGGACAGCAGCGCACCTGCGTATCGCCCTATCTCGCCGCCGACCGCGTCGCGCCGCGAGAGGCAAGCTATGTCGAGGGCGCGGGCGCCTACGCGGCTGCCGGCGGCGAACCGGACCATGTCGCCTCCTGCTTCAGCCGCTATCGCTCCTACCGTCCGGAAGACAACAGCTACCAGCCATATTCCGGCGGGCCGAGACGGCAATGCGAGTAGCCAGCGCGAAGGGCGCCGCGAACGATTGCGACCGCGCGATTTCTGGGATCGTTCGGATCGTCCTCAAAGCCCAGGGGAGGAACCACTATGAACGACGACAGGCATCATAAGATACAGCAGCGCGCCTACCAGATCTGGGAGCGCGAAGGCACTGGCGACCCCGAGCACCACTGGCACCGGGCCGAGGCCGAAATCGACCGCGAAGCAGCCCTGCCGCTGACGGCCGACGACGCCCTGCCGCGCGAGATCGCCAGCACCGACGTCCTGACCGTCGAGGAACTCGCCGTGCGCACCGGCATATCGGGCGACGAGGCGCAGGAGCTGATCGACAGGCTGGGCACGGACCGGGCGGTGGTTGAGCAGGCTGCGCGGGGGATTGAGGGGAAGAGGCGGGCGACGTCCTGATCAGAGGCCCAGGACGATCTTTCAGAGTGGTCTTGTTGACACTTATCACTTTGGCAGTCGCGACAGAGGCCGTCATTCTCTGACAGCTTTGCGCCTAAATTGATCCGTGCTGGCCATAGCAACATCCGTAAGCGGACGGTGCCGATGCCGGCGAAGCAGCCCAGATGCTGCGATACGAAGTGCCAACCACTTCGCGGCACCAGCGTGCCTGTAGACACTCTCGCCACTTTCTCTATACGACGTCGAGACGGGGTGGCGAGCAACGATGATCACAGTGTTGGTGCACGAGTTGAATCAGACGCCGATGCGGCGGCTGATTTCGTCGGCAGGGCACTTGTTGCCGCTTTTGCGCATGGAAACCTATCAGTCAGTCTTCCGCCGACTGAACTTTCCCGCGGGTACCTTGGTTTTTACTGATTTTGAGTATCTGAATGGCATGGAAATGATGGCGGCGGCGGATATTGCCGAAGCCGCAAAGCGCGCCGACCCTGATGCTCGAATTCTAAACCATCCCGCGACTGTCCTGGAGCGGTTCGCCCTGCTCCGCCGGCTTCGTATTAGAGGAATCAACCCGGTCGAAGTATCGCGTCTGGAGCAGGATGAGCGACCAACCCGTTACCCTGTTTTTATCCGGATGGAAGATGGCTTCTGGGGGCCGGAAACCAAGCTTCTGGAAAACCCACGCCAACTTGAAGAGGCGATCGCCGTTCTCCAGGGCAACGCCAAGCCGATGAAGCGGCGCATCGCCGTCTCCTTTGAAGCCGATCGCGATTCGAACGGCTACTATCGAAAGTATGGCGCATTCCGCATTGGGGACGCGATTGTGTCCCAGCACATACTTAGGTCCGTCGACTGGAACGTTAAGTCATCGGCAAGCAGCACCGACCCGGATTTCGTGCGCGAGGAACTCGCCTTCGTAAAGGACAATCCGCACGCTGAGGACCTGCTTCGCGCCTGCAATACGGGCCATATCCAGTTCGGCCGCGTGGACTACACGTTGCGAGACGGCGCATTGGTGATATTCGAGGTCAACCCCAATCCGACTTTTCCGAAGTTCAAAGGTGGCGCAGCCGCCCGTGAGGAACGACGTGGCCACATTATCGCGGCGTTGAAAGTTGCATTCGAGGCAATCGACAGTTCCGGCACCGGGAGAATCGACTTCCTGCCTTCAGCCGGATCTTACCAATTCATTCAGTCGGGCCGCTGGATATGGCCGGTGAGATGGCTTTGGAGAACAAGAATGGCCCGGCGAAGGAAGATGCAATCGCAATGAACGGCCCGCGAGAAAGCCCACCGGCAGGACAACGGCTCTCGATTTACACCGACGAACCACTCACGCAACTTGCCCGTTTTTCGTTTGATTGGGCTGAGGTGCTGTGTGACCCGAGCCATGGGTGTATGCCCTACCATCGCACGTGGAGCATGATCCGCCTGCTGGAATCGAAAGGTGCCAAGCCGGCCGGCGGGGGGTTCTTTGGACGTGAATTGGCTGCCGTGGCCCAGGAGGGCCGCTGTCGCATTCTCCTGTCGGGCGCGGCCGACACCGGCCTGGCGGCAATGGTTCTGGGCCAAACGAGGCCGGTCGGCATCGAGCCCGAATTTGTGCTGATCGATCGCTGTGAAACGACGGTCGAACAGAACAGGCTGTTTGCCCGCTCCGCCGGTTTTGCGCTCGAGACCCACCGCGCCGACATTCGCGGTTGCGACTGTGCGCCGGTGCAGGCAGTTGTCGCGCATAGCGTTCTTAATTTCTTCGACCGCAGCGCACGCCAGCAGGTGGTCGACAGTTGGGCGCGTAGTCTCAAGCCTGGCGGACGCCTGCTTCTCTCCCAGAGGTTGCTATCGGAAAAAGACCAGCCGAGGGGGCCTCGCGGCATCGCTGAAATCGGCCGAAGGCTTTCGACCATCGAGAAGGCCGCCGTCGCGGCGCATTTTCCTGCCGCTGCCGTGGCGGAGCTGAAGACGGCCGTCGAAGCGCTCTGGGGTGAACCGCTGCATGAAGATCGCACTACATATTCAGACCTTGCGGATATGCTGAAGCAATCCAACCTGACGATTGTCGGCTCGGAGCAGCATCATACCGGGAAAAGCGTTTCCCCGCTTGCCGCTGCCGACAGCGTCCAGACAATTCCAAGATACGAAATCGTCGCCGTCAGGATGTAGCCCGACCACTAGAACAAGTGCGACATCGCAGAAGCGGGAAGGTCGATAGCCGCTATCCGATCTAGATAAAACCAGGTCGCCACTGCGACCGCAACCGAGGTGCAAGATGCCAGTGCCGCCGACTTCAAGGTCAGCTTCTGACCGGCTGCAATCCATATCAGGGTAAACAGGGACAGCGCCGCCGGGAGGCCCGCCAGCCAGACAGCGGCCGGCAACAGGAACATCATCATCAACGGCACACGATGGCTTTCCGGGATCGTATGGGTCCGTCCGCCTCCCTGTTTCTCGTGGCCAACAAGCGAGATCGTTTGCACAAGGGCGACCGCGAGCATCGCAAACAGACAACACCAGGCCACGGCCTGCGCGAAGATCGAATAGCCTGGCTGCCCTTGGAGCGATATCGCTGCCATCACAGCGCATCCACCGGTCAACAGCCATGCGACTGCGGCATCGGCACGCTTTGGCTTGACACGTCGCGGCGGCAAAACACCACCGCGCACGATCCATGCGAGGGAAAGCGCGATTATGACCATGATCGTCAACGACGCCGGCCGTTGTAGAGGGTTCAGCCTGCCGACACGGGCCAACTCCACACTGAGCGCCAGGTTTCGCTCGATGAAGCCGCCCAGGACGAATGATATGACAAAAGGAATTTGCGGCCAGGCGAGGCGCTTCAGCATGTAGCCGGCCAGCCCGAAAGCGACGGCTACGTACAGATCGATCAGCAGCCCGTTTAGCTGCACGATCGTCACGAAGCTGACGACAATGATCGGGAGCGCGATGCGGTCGATCCTGAGAGCAGTCAGGCGCGCAAAATATGGTGTCAACGCCAATCCCACTGCGGACGTCAGCAGGTTCGACAGCAGCAGCGCGGTAATCAACGTGAACGTCAGGGGCAAGCCGGTCGTCAGCATCGGTATGCCCGGAACGATGCCGTGTACCGTCAGGACTGTCAGCAGGATCAAGCCGCCCTCGCTGCCGGGAAGGCCGAAGGCAACGGTCGGCAGAAGCGAGCCTCCGTCCTTCGAATCGACGGCCGCTTCCGGCGCAATGATGCCCCTGATGTCACCAGATCCGAACCTTGAGCGCTGGTCCCTGGGGGTTGTCTGGATCGCCTGCCCGTAGGCAACGAAGCTGGCGACCGTTCCTCCAACACCTGGAATGATGCCGACCAACACGCCGATGGCCGACGATCGCATTGTTAGTCCCCAATGACGAAAGACAGCAAGCATACCGGTCCAGATCGAGTCGTTCGGGTTTTCCAGGCCAGCCGCTTTTTCAAGCTGCAATCTTTTTCGCCACGAGATGATTTCAGAAACGGTGAAAAAGCCAAGCAGCAGCGCGACCATGTCGACGCCGTCGAAGAGAGCGATGCTCCCAAACGTCCAGCGTGGTTGGCCATAGGTCGGATCAGTTCCGACAAGACCGACCAAAAGCCCCAGCAGCGCCATCGCCAGCGCTTTCAGACGGGACGCGCTTGGAACCGCAATGATCGTCGACAGGCCCCACACGCCGAGCAGCACGTATTCAAACGGTCCGAATTGCAGGATGAACGGCCGAATGATCGGCATGAGCGCTATGAGGACGAGGACGCCAAAAACCGATCCGACGGCCGAGGCCGTTGCCGCGGCGGCTATCGCGGTGCGAGGCAGGCCGGCCCTGGACATCGGATGGCCGTCGAGCAGGGTTGCCGCGCTTGGCGCGTTGCCCGGTATGTTGAAGAGGATAGCCGTTATAGATCCCATGAAGGTCGCGCCGCCGGTCAGGGCGCCAAACAGCAACAACACCGATACCGGATCCCAATGCACGGTTGCGACCAGCAGAAGGGTTGCAAGGCTGGCGCCGCCAATCCCTGGAAGAAAGGACGTAGCCATGGCAACCAAGGTGCCAAGCACCGGGATCAGTATGTTCGGCCAGGAGAATACATTGCCCAGTCCAGTGCCGAGGGCAGCCCAATATCCGGTCATCAGCGCGTTGCTCGCGCATCCCGCTCGAGTTCCGGGTGTTTTTTCAGATACGCTTCCGCCTCATGGAAGGCACTGAGCATATCGTTGATCACGATGACGGTCTGGTCAGCGTCGCGCGGCTCGATTGGACGTTTCTGAGCTTCAAGCGCCACCTTGAACCCATCGCTCTTGACCGCGGCGGAGACGGCGTCACGAAGACAACCTAGCGATTTCTGCTCCATGTCGGCAGGGGCAAAAAATCCCCGCGCTGTCGCCGAAGCTTTCGCGACGGCGATGGCCAACCGCAATCGTTCTTCCTGCTTCTCCTTGGAAAGGCCTTGGCTGCGCTGCCACACCAACCCTCCTTCACCCGCCAGGAAAGCCACGCCTGGCGCGTTCGGGTCAGGTCCCTCCGTGAGAACCAGACCGACTTTGGCTTCGCCTGCGGCGGTCGAGCGCAAGCCTGTCGTCAATGAATTGGATGTCATATCGCCTTCGCCACGCAGGAGCGCGGACATGAGTGCGCCGCTGCCTTCATAGCCCGAGACCACGTCGACCTTGATATCGAGGAGGTGCGCGGTGAGCACTATCGGCAGGATGCCGGCTTCAAGCGATGAAACCGACGCGACCAGATGTTTGGCGCTTTGCAAATCGACATCGTTCCGAACAATCCACGCTTCGGGATCGATGTGAATCAGTCCTATCGGATTTAGCCGATTCATCCAGTTGTCGACGCCAGCCGGAATGTCACCTTGCGAAATTATGTCGGAGACGCTTTCAATCATAAGGACCAGTTCGTCGGATGGCGCATTGGTTACACGCTTTAGCGCCGCAAATCCGCCTGCCGCGGGCATATTCACGACCCTGACATCGAGCTCGGTCGTGCTGGCAAGGGCCGGCGCAAATGCACGGGCATAGGTATCATAGCCGCCGCCGGCAGCGTTGGGGACAACGAGGGTGATTCGCCGGCCGGCGTAGGTGGTTGCGCAAGCGATCTCGCCGCCGCTTGCCGCGGACGGCAGGTAGATTGCCGCGGCGGTGATTGCCGCCAACGCCACACGAAAGAACTTCATCTCGCCAAGCCCCAGATTTCACCCAGTGGTGATACTTTAGATAGCCCTTGCAACGCCAGCGTTGTTCCTTAGCAATCGCGCTTAGTTTCGTGAATGTCGCGGTCTGTGTCGCCAATTGGCGTCCGATCTGCCATGCGGTTATTCAGTTCATTAACCTTTCATTAACCATACCACGGCTAGCGTTTACCTCTCAGTAAGGAATCGCCCGCCGTGACCTTTGCCGCTCCCCTCGAGGCCAAATCCATTCGCTTTCGCGCCCGCTCCTTCGTCGCATTCACGCTGACGCCGGAGGCGCCTTTGGACGTTTGGCTGGAGAGCCTCGATCGCTGGGTCGGCAATTCGCCGGGCTATTTTGCCGGGCGCCCGGTGGTGCTCGACCTGAACGTGCTGAAGCCCGATGTCGTGGCCATCGAAGCGCTGGTCGATCTGCTCGGCCAGCGCGGAATCCGCATCTATGCCATGGAACTCGATGGTGGCGCCGAGCTTGGCACGCATCTGCCGCCGGTGCTGGTCGGCGCCAAGGAGGCGACCACCGACGGGCTGCTGCAGCCGAGCCGCAAGGCGGGCAGGGCGGAGGAGGACACTGCGGTAAGCGACATGAAGGCGGCCGGTGACATCAAGGCAGAGGCCGGCGATTTGAAGGCGGGCGATTTGAAATCGGCGAGCGATGCCAAGGCACAGCCGAAAGACGCCAAAATTGCCGCACCCGACGCTGGCACGCTGATGATCCGCTCGCCGATCCGTTCAGGGCAGCTGATCTTCCACCCGCATGGCGATGTCATCGTGCTGGGCTCCGTCGCGTCCGGCTCCGAGATCGTCGCCACCGGCTCGATCCACGTCTATGGCACGCTGCGCGGCCGCGCGTCGGCAGGGGCGCAGGGCAATACCGCCGCGCGTGTCTTCTGCCGCAGGAACGAGGCCGAGCTTCTCTCGGTCGATGGCTGGTATTGCACGGCCGAGGAGATGGACCCGTCAGTCCGGGGCAAGCCTGTGCAGGCATTTCTCGACAACGGCATGCTGCGCATCGCCCCTTTCAGCTAATGCGTCTCGCCCGACAACGACATAACGAACAACAACGGAGGCTTTATTGATGGGCAAGGTAGTGGTGGTCACCTCGGGCAAGGGGGGCGTCGGCAAGACGACCTCTACCGCGGCTCTGGGGGCGGCGGTCGCCAAGACCGGCAAGAAGGTGGCGCTGGTCGATTTCGATGTCGGCCTGCGCAACCTCGATTTGATCATGGGCGCCGAACGGCGCGTGGTGTTCGACCTCGTCAACGTCATCCAGGGCTCGGCAAAGCTGTCGCAGGCGCTGATCCGCGACAAGCGGGTCGAGACTTTGTTCCTGCTGCCGGCCTCGCAGACGCGCGACAAGGATGCGCTGACCGAGGAGGGCGTGGCCGAGGTCATCGGCAAGCTGCGCTCGGTGTTCGACTATGTCTTCTGCGACAGCCCGGCCGGCATCGAGCGCGGCGCGCAGCTCGCCATGCGCTTTGCCGACGAGGCGGTCATCGTCACCAATCCGGAAGTGTCGTCGGTGCGCGATTCCGACCGCATCATCGGCCTGCTCGATTCCCGCACCTTGCGGGCCGAGGAGGGCGAGCAGATCGCCAAGCATGTGCTGGTCACGCGCTACGACGCGGGACGCGCCGCGCGGGGCGAAATGCTGTCGATCGACGACGTGCTGGAGATCCTGTCGGTGCCGCTGCTCGGCATCATTCCCGAGAGCCAGGATGTGCTGCGCGCCTCCAACCTCGGTTCGCCGGTGACGCTGTCGGAGCCGCTGAATGCCGCTGCCAAGGCTTACATCGACGCGGCCAAGCGGCTCGAGGGCGAACAGCTGCCGGTCATCGTGCCCTTCGAGCGCAAGGGCTTCCTGGATCGTCTTTTGGGAAGGAGGGCGGCATGAACCTGCTCGACATCTTCAAGCGGCGCACCAGCGCGCCGGTGGCGCGCGAACGGCTGCAAGTGCTGCTTGCCTATGAGCGCCGCAACCGCAGCCAGCCCGATCTCGTCTCCATCCTGCGCGAAGAGATCATGGCGGTGATCGCCAAGCATGTGCAGATCGACCAGGATTATCTGCAAGTTTCGATGGACCGCGGCGAGACCATGTCGACGCTGGAGATCGACATCCAGATCCCCAACAAGAGCGCAGTGCCGCTGGCCATGGCCGGGTGAGATTGAAGCTGCTGATCTCCCCCCTTGTGGGGGAGATGGCCGGCAGGCCAGAGGGGGGCGCTGTCCCGCTGGCCTGTCAATTACATGTAGCAACGGCTTTGCCGAAGATCTGGATTCGCTGAGACGTAGCGATCCTTCGCGCCCCCCTCTGTCCTGCCGGACATCTCCCCCACGAGGGGGGAGATTGCGCTCCTCGCGCTCGCCTGCGCCAAGCACCCCCACCCGGACCTACGGTCCGACCTCCCCACAAGGGGGAGGTAGGGGGCCAGCGCCTCTCCCCAAAAAACATTCAACCAACTAGTTGACTATCTAAAATCTCGCCTCTATATTCAACTACATGGTTGAATTAGAGACGCCCCAGATGGACCAGGTTTTTCACGCCCTTGGCGACGCCACGCGCCGGAACATGCTTAACCACCTCGCCGGCGGCGAGCGTACGGTGAGCGAGTTGGCGCAGCCCTTTGCCATGTCGCTGGCCGCCGCCTCCAAGCACATCAAGGCGCTGGAGCATGCCGGGCTGATCCGGCGCGAAGTGCGCGGGCGCACCCATGTCTGCCGCCTCGAGGCCCGCCCGCTGGCCACCGCCTATCAGTGGCTCGGCCAATACGCGCGTTTCTGGAACAGCCGCCTCGATGTCCTCGAACAGCTTTTGCGCGAGGAGGCGGGGCGCAAAACGTCGACGACGCCGGCACCGGCAAATCCAGAACCATCGAAGCCGGAATCACCCAGGCCAACACCTTCCAAGGGAGACGACCGATGAACCAGATGAACAGCTTCGACGGCTACGCCCAGCTGATCCAGCCGGCCACTTTGAGGATCGAACGGCTTTTGCCCGGAACCAGGGAGCGCGTCTGGGAATATCTGACGCAGAGCGACCTGCGCCGCCAATGGCTGGCGGCCGGCGACATGGAGATGGAGGAAGGCTCTTCCTTCGAGCTGGTCTGGCGCAATGACGAACTGACCGACCCGCCCGGCGACAGGCCGGCCAGCTTCAGTGGCGGCGAGCAGCGGATGCACAACCAGATCGTCGAGTGCGATCCGCCGCGCAAGCTCACCATCACCTGGAACGGCAGCGGCAATGTCACCTTCGAATTGGCGCAGCGCGGCGACGACGTTCTGCTCACCCTGGTCCACCGCCGCCTGCCGGACCGCTCGAGCCTGATGATGCATGCCGCAGGCTGGCACGTGCATCTCGACCTCCTGGTTGCCCGCGTGGCGGCCGAGAAACCCGAACCGTTCTGGGACAGCTTTAGCCGTCTCGTGGCGGACTACGACCGGCGCCTGCCGGCCTGACCTGACCTGACGCATCGCCCGGTCCAACCGGGCACCATCGATCCCTTGCGCCGGATGCCGGCGCAAGGGCCGGCGAAACACGCGCCTTCGCCAGACACCGCGGCGCGTCATCGGAAGTGAAACCAGGCAACGTGCTTGCATCCCGCAAGCCCGAAGGAGGAAGTCATGCGTAAATTGATCACCGGAATGAAGATCTCCATCGACGGCAAGATCGAAGGCCCCGAAGGCTTCGCCGACTGGGTCGACAACTGGTCGGAGGAATACGGCCTGATGCCTGAGATCGACGCCTGCCTGCTCGGCGGCGTCATGTATGCCGGTTATGAGCGCTACTGGAGCGCGATCCAACAGAACGAGCCGGACCAGCCATTGCCGATGACCGGCAGACTGGTCGACCCGGCCGAACTCGAATGGGCGCGCTTTGCCGCGAAAACCCCGCACTATGTGCTGTCGAACACCATGACGACGTCAGCCTGGGCCTCGACGCGCTTCCTGCGCCGCCTCGACGACGTCGCAGCGCTGAAGCGCGAGCCCGGCAAGAACATCTACCTCATGGGCGGCGCCCGCATCACCGCCAGCCTGATCGAAGCCGGCCTGGTCGATGAAATGCGGCTGATCGTCTATCCGCTGCTCGCCGGCGACGGCAAGGCGCTGTTCGGCATGGTGCACGCCCGGCACGGACTGGAACTGCGCAAGGCCGAGGCGCTTTCGGATGGACGTGTGAGCCTGGTGTATGGGCTGGCGAGCTAGCTTCTTTTCCTCTCCCCCGAGGAAGGGCGCAAGCTTATGCGAGCTGGCATTTTCCTCTCCCTCCGGAAGGGGGAGAGGTGGCGCCGCGAAGCGGCGACGGAATGGGGGAAGGCGCTCATGAACCCACGGTCGCCGCAAAACAGGAGCGACGGAAGCGAGCGCGAAACGCCGGCAAGCAGGCAATCAGGCGGATGTGATGGACGGTCGACCCCCCCCACCGCCCCCCCAAAAACGACCCCAAAACCCCCCACCCGCCGGCGGGGCCTCGCCCGCCCGCCGTAGACGGAGAACAAAAA